>CAYMPX010000282.1:0-3492 GCA_964392135.1 uncultured Methylomarinum sp. | reverse complement strand
TGCATCATCGGGGTGTGCTTACTCTGGGAATCCTTTGGATTTATGTTCTTAACTGTCTTCATAGCCATGGTATAACGAGGTCTGTGTAAATTTTAATGTTTCTACTTGTTTCATGTTGTTTCATGTATTTTCAGTCTTTTGCATAAAAAAGGTGATATAAACGGGTAACCGACATTCCGCACCCCCCTGATAAAAATACAGGGTTAAATGTTTCATGTACAAAGTCGGGGGTAAAAACTTTTTTTATAGTTATTGTTCACCACATGCAAATTTTAAAAAAAAGAGTCACAATTGGGGTTTATGTTCCAGAAATAAAAAATGAGAAATTGGATGCGCCATCAGGTAAAAAGTGACCTGGTTTATCTTCTGCCAGGCAGATCACTATGATAGGTTAGGCTGTACAAAACGAGAATGTTTCGAAAATCAAGCTGGGGTGAATCCCGTAATGATTTTTACGGGTGACTATTTTCGCTCATGCTGCGAATGCATTCTGATTAACCTGATCAATTAACTTAATCACCTTTACCACTTCAGCATCATCAAAGACTCCAAATAATCCTTGATCATGTACATTAGTAAAAGGTGCTTCAAATAGCATCTTCTTGTCTATAGTCCCGTTCCTGGTCAAATAGCTGATGATGTTATTGATAAAAGTCATTTGATCAGCACGTAAATTACCTGCCTGGATAAAATCTGCAAATGCTACTTGAGCCGCTTGTATATCCAACCCGACAATCCCACGGATAAACTCACCTAGCGGTTTATCACCATAGGTATCAAGGTATTCTTGTTTAGTACCAATTGTTTCAGCATCGAACAGAATGGCTTCCAAGGCATTAATTTCAGTTTCAGTGATCGGTTTATTGGTCTTTAGTTTATGAATAACTAAATGGTCTTTATGCTTGCGGATATAGGATTCAACTCTATCTTTATAACTTTGCAGGTTGCTATAGCCAGGAATTAAATCATGCACACTACTGCCACCATGATCCAGATCATCTTCAAAGTTGGTAATGACATTTACCTGTTTGTCTTTATCCAGATATTTAATCAAATCCCGCATTGCAACCCGGACATTATCCAAACGATTAATACTAATCGCTTTCCAGAAAGGTTCTGTTTGCAGTTCATTCAATAATGAAACTTGTGTTGCTACAGCAGGAATATTTTGTTTCTTCAGCAGTGCTTTTGCAGTACCACTGATTTTATTAATATAACGATTTGTACTATAGGCAGCAGTTAACAATGCTAATTGGTAATTCAGAATTAATACATCAAATCGTCTGGCTAATTCATCGTCACCTTTACCAGGTAATATCAGTGATGACAAATGCGTATTCACTTTCAGTATATCGTCTTTAGACAAGTTAACCCAGCGGTCTTTATTGCGGTACTCAACCACATGTTGTAATTGTGCTTTAACTACAAAGCGATCCGTATCTAAACTGGCAATAGCCAGATTTAATTCAGTAATATAAGATTCTGCCAGTTCGCGCTGTTTATCGGTGCTATCTGCTTTTTCACGGATTAATAACGCCACTTCCAATTTAGCTTCAAACACTTGTTGAGCTAAACTTTTAACTGCATTACCTTCAATACCATCAGGGTTCACATCAAAGAACTCAAAATTCTGACAATAATCAAAAATAACAAACGCTTTCTTATCTAAACCAAGACCAAATAAATCAGGGCATAAACGGGTTCCTCGTCCAATCATCTGCCAGAATTTGGTCGCTGATTTAACCTGCTTAAAAAACACCAGATTAACCACTCTCGGGGCATCCACCCCCGTATCCATCATATCCACTGATACCGCTATTTGCGGATCATGTTCTTCGTGCTTGTCTGTAAAAATATTAAGTAAATCTTGTGCTTTGGTTTCATAGTTATCAATAACCCGAAGAAATTTACCTGCATATTCGGGGTAGTTCTTATTAAAGCGTTCTTCGATAAAGATGGCATGGTCATGGTTCTTAGCAAAGATAATGGTTTTACCTAACTTATCACCGCCCTGGACTTTAATTCCGTTGGTCATCAAATGATCAAGTACTTTATCAACAGTATCCGTATTGAATAACCATTTATTTAAGGCGCTACTGGATATTTCATCAGCTGCTTCATCTTGCGTTGGATCACCAAATTTTTCCTCATACTCTTCTTTTTCAGCATCGGATAATTCATTGTATTTAATGCCTTCACGGACAAACTTTAACGGAACTGAGATCGCTTTAGGTGGCACAAGATAACCTTCTGCAACCGCCTTATCTAATTCATAAGCAAAGGTCGGGTTATCGTCTTCAATACCAAATAAACTATAAGTATTGTGATCAACCTCAGTTTTAGGCGTAGCTGTCAATCCGACTAAAAGCGAGTCAAAATAATCAAAAATGGCTTTATACTTTTGATAAACCGAACGATGCGCTTCATCAATAATAATTAAATCAAAGTGACCCACACCATAAAAGCGTTGAGCATCAGCAACGATGCCATCAATACGGTTCATAATGGTGGGGTAAGTAGAGAATACTAAACGTGTTCCATTATCTTCACGTTCTTTGGTTAAATCAATAGCAGATAAATGTGGCAGGTATTCATTAAACGCATTTTTCGCCTGACTAACCAAGGCATTTCGATCAGCTAAAAACAACACTCGTTTTGCCCAGTTACATTTAGTCAACATATCCACAATCGCGGCAGCTGTGCGTGTTTTACCACTCCCTGTTGCCATCACCAGTAAACTTTGTCTTGCTCGACTGCGTAACTCACCCTGTTGATTAACACTAATCGTATTCTCAGCAACACGCGCAATTGCTTCTAATTGATAAGCACGTCCTGCAATTGCTTCATTGACCTTAAAGTCACGTAAATCAGTTCTACTGGTGCGACGTTCAATTAATAACTGTAATCCATCTTTACTATAGAACCCCTGCACATCACGCTCAGGTGAAAATAAATCATCCCACAAATAGGTTTCAAATCCATTGCTATAAAAGATAATCGGACGCTGACCATGCATCTGTTGCAAACAATCCGCATACAGTACGGCTTGATGTTTACCTTTTTTAGGACTGACCATGGTTTTCTTTGCTTCAACCACGGCTAATGGTAATCCATCATCCCCCCATAAAACATAGTCAACATAACCAATACCACTAGAATTAGTGCTTATGGGCATACCCTTGACTTCATATTCCAGTTCACGTCCTTCGCGTAAGTTATCCCATCCACATTCTTTTAGTGATAAATCAATGTAACGCCTGCGTGTTTCAGCTTCGGAGACCAATAAAGGAATAGCGGCATCGACATCAACTGATTTCTCTCGTTCTGCTTTACGTGTGGATATTTCAAGTCGCTGTTGTTCGACTTGTTCCTTCAGTTGATCATTTTCTTCAGCTAACTTTTGTTGTGCTTGTTCAGCCTCTCGAAATGCCTGATTCTTCTGTTCTAAATTAGCAATTAAATTCTGTAATGCTTGTTTGTCTTGTTGCTGTT
>CAYMPX010000281.1:0-3541 GCA_964392135.1 uncultured Methylomarinum sp. | reverse complement strand
ATCTACTTATTCATCATGCCTTTTAAATCAGCAAAAGGATTAAAGGTGGCATCTGCACCATGATCTTCTGCGCCCGCTGCAGAACTACCGCCATATCGCACTTGCTCTTCATAGCGCTGATGTTCATTATCATGACAATAAAGACATAATAATTCCCAGTTACTGCCATCTTCCGGATTGAAATCATGATCATGATTTTTATGATGAACCGTTAATTCCCTTAAATTAGCATGAGTAAATTCACGAGTACAACGCCCACAGACCCAAGGATAAAGCTTTAAGGCTTTTTCTCGGTAGTTTTTTTCACGGTCTTCTTTGTATTTTCGTGCTTGTGCAATAATTTCATCTGCACCAGAGAATGGCTTTGTCATATTTTTAAGTTAATTATCATTTAGCTGTATAGGTTTAATAATACCCGAAAGTCTGACTCAATATTTTGCTTTTACAATGAAGTGAATCAAACAGGCTACATATTTTCTAAATAGGTCTGATAGTCTGCCTGAGATCTACGAATGACCTCATACGCTTCGTCTCTTCCATAGACATCGGTTATTTCACAAGAGACGGGTTCACCCGGCAAATTTTTATAGGTTAAGAAATAATGTTTTAAACGATTAATATATGAGACAGGACAATCAGAGACATCATTCCATTGCATATAAAATTCATCCCCTTTCATCACTGCGATAATTTTATCATCGGCTTCCCCTTGATCTATCATACGGAAACCACCAATCGGTATCGCCGGCAAAATAATATTACCATGAGTGACACTGCGTTCACTCAGTACACAAATATCTAAAGGATCTTGATCCCCTTTAGTAACTACTACCTCACCTGTTCTCTCGCGTGCATATTCTGCAACCCGTTCATCACAATAGGTTTTTGGAATAAAACCATACAGTGTGGGAATTGAATTAGAGAATTTTTGGGGTCTATCTATTTTTAAATAGCCACTGTCTTTATCAATTTCATATTTAACCGTATCGGTTGGTACAATTTCAATAAATGCGGTAACCACTTCCGGTGTGTTTTTTCCTGCGCTGATGCCATGCCATGGATGCGCTTTGTGTTGTAAATTCATGTTATATTTTCGTTTTATTAAACTGCTTTTTAATCGCGCCAGGAAGGTGGGTATTTAGACATAAACCTGGCAACAATCACTAGGAAATGGGACTTGAGTCTGTACAAGTCAGGCGAAGTTAAAGCCTCACATCCACTTTTCGTTATGCTTATTCCTGTTAATTAACCACCTGTTGCACTCATATATCTTAAAATAATGGGTTGTTCTTTAAGATTAAACTCATGTTTTTCAGGCTTAATAGCCATAGACTCAATAATGACTTGCTTGAGTTTTTCCATATCACCCGGGTTTGCTCTTATGACCCGTTTCAAATCAACCGAATGCTCATTACCTAAACACAATAACAAGCGTCCTTCTACGGTTAACCTGACCCGATTACAGGTACTGCAAAAGTTGGCACTATGCGGGGAAATAAAACCCACTCGGGTCTGGGTGCCAAGCACCTTAAAATATACAGAAGGGCCTCCGGTTTGCTCTGGTATTGACTTTAATGCAAACTGTTTTTCTAAATCTGACTTAATTAACTCACTGGAATAATACACTTCTGCCCGGTTATGGCTGTCAATCACACCCAAAGGCATTTCTTCTATAAAGCTAATATCAATGCCGTTATCAACTGCATATTGCACCAGGCTGGTTACTTCCAGATGATTGCGATTTTTTAAAATTACCGCATTAATTTTAAGCCGTTCAAAACCTGCTTTTTTTGCCGCTGCTATGCCATGCAATACTTTATTTAAATCGCCGGTACGGGTAATTTGGCTAAATTTAACCGCATCCAAGGTATCCAGACTGATATTAATTCGTTTAATCCCCGCCTGTTTTAATTCAGCTGCCATCGTCGCTAACTTTGAACCATTGGTGGTTAAAACCAGTTCATTGAGGGTCTCAATCTGCCCTATATTTTGTAATAACTCCAAAGCCCCTCTTCTGACTAAAGGCTCACCACCGGTAATGCGAATTTTCTTCACGCCCAACTCTGCAAAAGCACAGGCAATAAAGTGAATTTCTTCTAGGGTTAATATTTGCGCACGCGGCAAGAAGGTCATTTCTTCCGACATGCAATACACACAGCGAAAGTCACACCGGTCTGTAATGGAGATTCTCAAATAATCAACCGTTCTGCCAAAACGATCAACCAGCTGAGTTATTTGGGGAGAATTGCTCATAAATCACTGTTTGAAACGAATATTTAATAGATTTTACCATATTTATACAATCATTCTCGCATCTGCCTTGATGTAAAGCTAAAATAGAACGACTTAGCATTTTTTAGACACACTATTCCCATGAAATTTAAACTTATCCTGCTAACATTAACTCTACTTTTTTCATCGCTTAGCTATTGTGCTGAAAAAGTCACCCTACGCATCGGTGTTCTGGCATTTGGTACAGTCAATTGGGAATTAGCAACCCTAAAAAATCAACATCTGTTAGACAATGTTGATTTTAAAATAGCCATACATCCTGTTGCCAATCCTCAGGCAGGAAAAATCGCCTTACAATCCGGTGCCGTTGATATTATTGTTGCTGACTGGATATGGGTCTCTCGTTTACGTTCTAGCGGATCTGACCTCAGTTTTTACCCCTATTCCAATACATCCGGCGCTTTAGTTGTTCCTGATAATAGCCCGATTAAATCCATCAGTGACTTGCCAGGTAAACGGCTCGGTATTGCCGGTGGCGAATTAGATAAAAACTGGTTGTTACTGCAAGCCCTGGCTCAACAACAAAATCAACTCGAACTGAAAACAGCCGTAGAAAAAGTCTATGGTGCGCCGCCCTTATTAAACCAGCAAATCTTAAAGGGTCGTGTTGATGCCATTATCAATTACTGGCACTTTGCGGCTAAATTAGAAGCGCAAGGTTACAAACAACTGTTAAGCGGGAAAGAGATTTTACAGCAATTAGGTATCAACGCTGAAGTACCCAGCTTAGGCTATGTATTTAATCGGCGATGGGCCAAGCAACATAAAACCATTGTTAAACAATTTTTACATGCGACCCAGCAAGCTAAAAACCAGCTTTGCCAGCAAGATAATGTCTGGCAACAAATTATTCCATTAACCAAAGTAAAAGACATGGCAACCCAAAATACCTTACGTCAGCGTTATTGTGCTGGACGCGTGAAACAATGGGGGGTTAAGGAACAGCAAGCAGCAGCCAGGATTTACACGCTACTACGCAGATTAAGTAACAATAGATTAACTGGAACCTCAGAAACACTGCAATCCGGCACATTCTGGACGATTGATTAAACTATCTCAATGCTCACTTCTTTACCTAACAAAGTCTTAGCGGTTCTATCCTTTTTACTCTTTATAGCGATATGGTACGGTTTAGCTTTATTTATTAATGACAATACCTTACCCACACCCGCCCTGGTACTACAGGTTTTGTGGCAAGAAATTGAATCAGGTGCGTTACCTCACCATTTAGGCGTTACTTTATTACGTC
>CAYMPX010000280.1:0-3543 GCA_964392135.1 uncultured Methylomarinum sp. | reverse complement strand
ATCTTGAACCTCACGATCCAAGCCCCTGAGTCTTTAGCTCAGGGGTAGTTGACTAAAGAATAAAAAAGAGTTGGCCTATAAGCCGGGTTTTGTCGAGAACAGTCATTCATCTAGGCCGTCAGTCGCCTGACGGCTCAAGCAATCTACCCAGGAGCCGCGCGGGCCACGCGTCTGCTCCTCTATTTGATCTTGCTCCGGGTGGGGTTTACCCTGCCACTGCTGTTACCAGCAAGCGCGGTGCGCTCTTACCGCACCTTTTCACCCTTACCCAGCCCCTGGAACTAAGTTCCAGGGGCTGGGCGGTTTATTTTCTGCGGCACTTTCCGTAGGTTTGCACCTCCCAGGCGTTACCTGGCACCCTGCCCATCGGAGCCCGGACTTTCCTCCATTTTATCGTTACAATAAAACAGCGACTGCTCAGCCAACTCTTGCAAAAGATTATACAGTATAAGCCACTTCCAGGCTGTGAAAAAACCACGTTTCAAAACATCTATCTGAATTTGTACTAAAAACCATTCCTAAATATTAACGAATAGAGACCTAATCCGATAGACTCTCCGAGTCATTTAACGCTAAAGCG
Organism: uncultured Methylomarinum sp.; assembly: GCA_964392135.1. Taxonomy (GTDB): domain Bacteria; phylum Pseudomonadota; class Gammaproteobacteria; order Methylococcales; family Methylomonadaceae; genus QPIN01. The sequence continues at coordinate 2,963 of CAYMPX010000280.1, read as the reverse complement.
GTCTGATACAATACTTTTTTCCTCGCTCCGGTTATCTCAACAGCCATTGCTACAGCTGTTTTTATTGAACATTGCTGCAATAAAATGGCTAAAACCCGTTCCTGTTCTTCCGTTAGCGTATCCTGTCTTTTTTTAATGACAGCCCCTTCAACCAGCACCACAAATTCGCCTTTCTGCATATTACGATCATTTTTCACCTGCTCTAATACCTTATCCAGGGAGTCATTAACCACTGTTTCAAACAACTTGGTCAATTCCCTAGCCACAACAACGCGCCTGTCTTCAGGTAATATTTCAGCCAGATCTTGCAAGGATGCTAAAATCCGGTGACTGGATTCATAAAACACCCAAGTCGCGGTTTCACTTTTCTTACTACTAAAAAATGTTTTCCTTGCCGAAGACGTTCTTGGCAAAAAACCTTCAAAGGTAAATCGGGTAACAGGCAGACCTGATACGGATAAAGCAGCAATTAATGCACAGGCACCCGGAATAGGTGACACCTCTATCCCTTGCTGTTTAGCCAGTTTAACCAAAGGCATACCCGGGTCACTTAATAAAGGCGTTCCCGCATCAGACACCAGAGCAATACTCATCCCCGCTTTTATTTTATCGATTAAATCCGGGGCTGCTTTTTCTTCATTATGTTGATGTAACGATATCAGCTTGTTATTTATTGCATAATGCTGCAACAGCATTTTTACATGCCGGGTATCTTCAGCTGCAATCAAATCAACCTTTTTTAAAATTTCAACGGCTCTATAGCTAAAATCTGCTAAATTACCTATAGGTGTTGCAACAACGTATAATTTACCGCACATTTGATATTTAGTTCTCTCATTCAATGCTAACAAGGCTAGTCCATTTATGAACCGCCATCATCTCATTTTACACTTTTTCGGCTTACTTCTGCTGACAGCTTGTGCAACAGACCCTGTCCATCGTCATTTATATCTTAATGATGCGATTAAAGCGGATGCCTATACGCAACAAGGACAGTATAAACAAGCTGCCAACCTATATCAGGATTTAGCCTATGCAGAACCTGAGTACAGAATTCCTTTTAGCCTACTTGCCGCTGAAGCATTTATTCAATCGGGAGACAGTCAAAGCGCACAATCTCATGCGGATTCAATCAACCCCGGTTTATTATCGATTAAACAACATGCACGATTAAATTTACTTTATGCACAAATCAGCCTTAGCAATGGCGATGCGGAACAAGCACTTTATAGACTTGAAAACACCCCGGTTGACAAGCTGAAAACCACAGATCAAATCATTTTTTACCAATCCCTGGCCTTTGCTCACTCACTCACTGGAAATCTACTGCAAAGCGCTCAAGCGCGTATTCAGCTCAGTCCTCTGCTAAAAGATTCACAACAGCAGCATGATAACAAGCGAGTTATTTTAAGCACATTAAGTCTGCTACCATCGCAAACACTCATCCTTGACCAACCTTCTGCACCTGATGTTTTAGGAGGCTGGATGGCATTAGCTCAAATTTTAAAATCCCCCGTATCCGCTAAAAACCAACAAGTCCTTGAAGCTGAATTGCATGAATGGCAGCTCTCTTTTCCACAGCACCCAGCGGATGCTGACTTCCTACAAAGTTATTTTGAAGGCTCTAAACATAGCTTCAAATTACCCTCTGCCATTGCCTTTTTACTCCCTGGGTCAGGGCGTTTTTCTCAAGCTGCCGAAGTGATAAAACAAGGCTTTCTTGAGGCATACAATCATGAGCTATCGGGTTATCAGCCCGCTATTCGTTTTTATGATACTGCCATTAATAACCCCATTAATTTATACCATCAAGCGGTTTTAGAAGGTGCTGAATTAATTATCGGGCCATTAAACAAAGAAAATATCAAAACACTTGTTTTTAGTACCGAGCTTACCGTTCCCGTTCTTGCTTTAAACCATATTAACAATGTAGCCAAAGACAATTTATTTCAATTTGGACTCAGCCCTATCGATGAAATAAGCCAACTGACAGAAAAAGCCTCAGAAGATAACCACGAAAAAGTCCTGTTACTGAGGCCAGAATCCAATCAAGGTCAGCGCATTGCTAATTATTTGTCCGAATACTGGCAACAACAAGGAGTCACCCTGCTTGAGGCACAAACATATAACGTCAAAGAAAATGATTTTTCCACGCCTATTAAACAACTACTCAACCTGAATGAAAGTAAAAACCGTTATCGTCAACTAAAACAGGTTTTAGCCAGAAACATCAAATACACCGAACGTCGACGCCAGGATGTTGATGCTATTTTTTTATCCGCATCAACCCATAACGCACGTTCCATTTATCCCCAGTTACGTTTTTATCGTGCTACAAAAATTCCTGTCTATGCCACAGGTCAAATCTATAGTGGTCAGATCAACCCTGCACTGGATATAGATCTTAACAGCATTAATTTTTGCGATATTCCCTGGTTATTTCCCGAAATATATCCAGGTGATCTAAGCCAGGAATCACTACGTCATATTTGGCAGCAACAGCCGAGCAAGTACTTAAGACTGGTTGCGCTTGGTCTGGATGCCTTTAACATCCTGCCTCACCTTGAAGACCTGGACAGCATACCTTACGCAGGCGCAACAGGCACCCTGTCACTCAACCTGGAAAACCGAATTACCCGACAATTAATCTGCGCTCAATTTATTGACGGCAAACCGGTATTACAGCAAATTTTCGAGCCCGAAGATAACTCAACAAGCGGGGACGATATTATTTTCTCCGATGAACGGATGCCGTAATGTTTAATCCGCTTCGTCCATCACACTTACTTCGGGGCGAGCGCTCTGAACAACAGGCTTGTAACTATTTGTTAAAACAAGGCTTGCAACTCATTGATAGAAATTTTCGTTGTAAACAAGGGGAAATTGATCTTATCATGCAAGACTTACAGACACTGGTTATTGTTGAGGTCAGATTCCGCAAATCAAAGCAATATGGCAGTGCA
>CAYMPX010000279.1:0-3552 GCA_964392135.1 uncultured Methylomarinum sp. | reverse complement strand
AAGAAAATGTTAATCATTCAATTCATAACCCCTACTTAAAAACCAGCTACCAGTTAATTGTAGATCAAACACCTATCGAAGACATTCTTTCCCTATTAAAATGGCGAATCACTCGATTACAAGTAAAAGAAAAGGCCGAATCTAATATTTTTTATAGCTTAGCCAACTATGCGCCGGCATTTGGCATGTTAGGCACATTAGTTGGGTTAATCAATATGTTACAAATCATTGAACTAAAAGATATTAGTGCCATTACCTCTAATATGGCTATTGCTTTAATAACTACTTTTTATGGTCTACTATTTTCCAATCTCATATTTATGCCTATCGCTGTAAAGCTAGAAAGAAGAACCGAACAGCGCATTATGATTATGAGTATAGTGCTGGAAGGGATTACCCTCATTGCTGATCGTCGAACGCCTTCTTTTATTAGAGAAACGCTTAATGCCTTTATTGCTGATCACGACAATGAACTTGAAAACAAAAAAATGCAATGAACCATCGCCCATCAACAAATCATCATGCATCGCTATCTATAGAAGACCTTGTTACCTCAAATAACAATCATCAACAGAACTGGCTATTAAGCTATCTAGATGTTTTTGTGTTAATTGTTATGCTGGTTCTCACACTGATGGCTCTAAATGACTTTAATACAGAACAGCGACCAGAAAAAACAGAAAAAAAGAATTTAACCATTATAAACAATACTGAAATTCAAGATAATTTGATCAAACCAATCCCTGACCCTATTCGACCACAACCTGACATCACCATCGAAATAACAGAAGAAATAACAGAAGAAACAACAGACAATTTAGTTGATGTAATAAAAACAGTTGAACAGGAAACAACCGCTTTAAATAAAACACAGCCCCCCCCCAGCTTAATAACCGAGGCGAAGGCAGATAAAGAAGAAATAGATTTAACCCGCGACCTTAATTCACCCGCAGAAAACACCCTTCCCTCACAGCCAGCCAAAAATCAATTACAACAACAACTCAAAAAAACAATTTCGACTTTAGAGCTTGCCGATACAGTTAATATAAAGGTCACCCAGGGATATGCCCAGCTTGAGATTCAAGACAAGATTCTTTTCAAATCATCTGAAGCTAAGTTACTGGGCGCAGGAGAAATACTATTAAAAAAACTAGCGCCCTTACTGGAGCAATCATTGGGTCTAATATATATAGAGGGGCATACTGACAACCGCCCCATAAAGACTATCCGATTTCCATCGAACTGGGAGCTAGGCGCAGCAAGAGCAACCAGCGTATTACACTATTTAGTCACGCAACACATTGCCTCATCCCGTTTAAGAGCAATAACCTATGGCGATACTAAACCCATAGCAGATAATTCAACAGAAGAAGGAAGAGGAAAAAATCGTCGTGTCAGTATTACAATAAAGGTATCAGAGGCTGTGAAATAATTATTTTCTGCATTTATTTCACAGCCTCTCCTCCCAGGTAAAACAAATCAAGGAATCTATTCTGAAATATTAATTTTTATATCCATGCTATTTTGCAAACTATTTAAAGCGGCATTAAAATCTGCCTGACCAAATGCTTTTGCAATATTCATAGCGGCTAGCTTTTTCTTTGCTTTGTCACTTTCAGTCATCACACCTTCAGTAACAGCAAGTAAATTAATCACTGTTTGAGCGCCTGATGCATCAGCAACTGTTAATACGGTAATTTTTCCTTCAACAGGTTTTGCCGCCTTAAAAATGTCTTGATTAACTTGCCAGGGGATATCTCCATTAGAACGCGTTAAACCTTTAAAGACTTTGCTCTTAAGTCCATTTTCATCAGCAACAGCCCGCATGGATTTTCCAGCAATTATTTCACTCTTAATTTTATCTGCCAGCTCATCGGCTATTTGTTTCGCTTTGTCGTGCAGCAAGATTGCAGTGATAGTGGTTCTTACATCATCTAATGCTTTTACTTCAGCCGGTTTATACTCAGTCATCCTTAAAACAACCAGCTTATCTGTGCCCACTTCAATAGGCTCGCTATTATTACCTTTTAATACATCTTCCGAAAAAGCCGCATTAATAATTGCAGGCTCAGAAATAATCGCCAACCCGGCCTTAGCCGTTGATTTTTTGGTAAATAAAGCTGTTTTCTTAATTTGCAAGCCTAATTCATCGGCAACACCTTGCAAACTATCTGGATTCTCATAACTTATTTCTGTTAAGGACTCACCTAACTCATAAAAGCGACTTTCTGCTTCGGCTCTTTGGTAAGCAAGAGTAATTTCTTTCTTAACCGCATCAAATGATTTAACCTCACCTTCAACCAGTTCAGTCACTTTAATTAAATGATAACCAAATGCTGATTTTACTGGCTCAGAAACTTCACCTAACGTTAACGAACTGGCAGCATCTTCAAATGCTTGCTCCATCACTCCTACATTAAACAGACCTAGATCCCCCCCTTTTGTAGCGGTTAACGTATCATCAGATACTTGTGCTGCCAAACTAGCAAATGACTGAGTCTCTAATGCTTTCTTAGCAGCTAAAGCTCTTTCTAGCTGTTTTTCATCACTCGTAGCGTCTTTAGTAAAAGCAAACAATATATGACTAATTTTTCGACGTTCTTTTGTGGTATAAAGATCTTTTTGTTCCTCGTAATAGGCTTTTAGCTGCTCATCAGATGCTACAATCTGAGTTGCTAATTCAGCCAGGGATAATTCAACATATTCAATAGCTACTTGCTCCGCAGTTAAATACTGATTTTGATGCTGCTGATAATAGGCTTCAATGGCTTCCGCTGTAGGTTGCTCTTTGACTTTCGGCAATGCAATAGCAATCATTTCAACATCACGTTGCTGATTCTGTATTCTGAAGAAATTTTCTATGTCTTTTTCTGTCGCAAAACTACTTTCAGTGATACTACGTTGAAATTGCTCCATCACTAATGCTTTTTTAATCCTGGCAATAAACTCCGCTGACGACATGCGTTGAGCACCTAATAAAGCGTGATATTGTTTTTTATCAAACTGTCCTTCGGTTTGAAAATAATCTAATGTTTTAATAAACTCTTTAGCTGCTGCATCAGTCACGACCAGACCTGCATCTTGCACATGCTGAAATAAAACTTCATCTTGAATAAGTTTATCTAATGCCTGTTTTTTTATAACCTCCTCATCAAAATCCATTCCTGAGAAGTTTTGAGTATACTGAGAGTATGCTCTGTTTAAATCCTCTTGATAAAATTCTTTATCACCCACAGAAGCAACCGTTGCTTCAGAAGCCCCACCCATATAGTTTTGAATACCCCATAAAGCAAAAGGTACGCAGATCAATATTAAAATGGCCCAGGCAAAAACGCCTTGTGACTTTTCTCTAATCTTTAATAACATACATCTATCCTTATACAGTTTTAGAGCACTTAATTACGTTATATTAATAAATGTTCAAAATAAAAAACCTTGAACCTTGCTATATATTTTAAGCAAAAAAAAACCCCAAACCGTAAGGTTCGGGGTTTTCTTATTTGGCGGAGCGGACGGGACTCGAACCCGCGACCCCCGGCGTGACAGGCCGGT
>CAYMPX010000278.1:0-3565 GCA_964392135.1 uncultured Methylomarinum sp. | reverse complement strand
ATGGCTCATAAGAAAGCGGGTGGTAGTACTAGAAACGGACGTGATTCGGAGTCGAAACGTCTTGGTGTTAAACGCTATGGTGGTGAAGCAGTATTGGGTGGTAACATCCTTATTCGTCAACGTGGTACACGTGTTCATGCAGGGAAAAATGTTGGTCTTGGTAAAGACCATACATTATTTGCAACTGCTGCAGGCAAGGTTTTGTTTGAGACTAAAGGTCCAAAAAATCGTGCCTATGTTAGTGTTATCACTGACTAAGACATATGTTAGCCCACAAAGGGCAAACAGCTAAAGAGAGCCCTGCTGATGCGGGGCTTTTTTGTTTCTGAGCTTTGATTTATGATGGAAGCTTGGATCACAGGTTAAAATAATGAAATTTGTAGATGAAGTAATAATTACAGTGGGTGCAGGCAGTGGTGGAAATGGCTGTCTTAGTTTTCGCCGGGAAAAATATATTCCTTTTGGTGGGCCAGATGGTGGTGATGGTGGTGATGGTGGTGATCTGTATTTAATTGCAGATAAGCAAGTAAATACCTTAATTGATTTTCGCTACAAACGACGCTACAAGGCAGAAAGTGGAGAACAAGGCCGCGGGAAGCTATGCAGTGGTGCTCAAGGAGAAGATCTCTACGTTAAAGTACCTATTGGTACTGAAGCTTGGGATGATGATACGAATGAATTAATTGGTGATCTTACCCTTGATGGCGAGATATTATTGGTCGCAAAAGGTGGCTGGCATGGACTGGGAAATGCACGATATAAATCGAGTACGAATCGTGCACCACGGCAAACATCTGCTGGCACACCAGGTGAAGAACGTCATTTACGTTTAGAAATGAAATTATTAGCTGATATCGGTTTGCTAGGATTGCCAAATGCAGGTAAATCAACATTTATAAGGCAAGTATCTGCCGCACAACCAAAAGTAGCTAATTATCCCTTTACTACCTTATATCCAAATCTTGGTGTCGTTACCATGAAAGATGTGCGTAGTTTTGTGATTGCGGATGTTCCTGGTTTAGTTGAGGGAGCGGCAGAAGGTGCTGGTTTGGGAATACAGTTCCTGAAACATTTAACTCGTACCCGTTTGTTATTACACATGGTTGATATGGCTCCCGCTGATGTTAAGCAAGATCCAGTTGAAAGTGTGCAAACGATTAACCGAGAATTAGAGCATTATAGCGATGCGTTAGGTAGCCAAGATCAATGGCTAGTACTAAATAAAATGGATTTAGTACCGGAAGATATTCGGGAAGAATTATGCCGAGAAGTGTTAGATCGACTTGATTGGAAAGGAAAGGTTTTCCGAGTGAGTGGTCAATCTGGAGAAGGCTGTGATCAATTATGTGCAGAAATCATGGATTATCTTGATGATCTTAATGAGGCTGAGCAAGCAGTAATTGATAAAGAAAAAGCGGCACTAGAAGCAGAACGAGATAAGGGATAACATGTGACAACACCACATGAACAACTTATTAATACGAATCGATGGGTGATTAAAATTGGTAGCGCGTTACTGACCCGTGTAGGCGAAGGCTTAGATTATGAGCGTATTCGCTGGTTGACGGCAGAAATTGCTTTGTTAAGACAGCAAGGTAAAGAAGTGGTTTTAGTTACATCAGGTTCTGTGGCAGCAGGTATGCAAAAGTTAGGTTGGGACAAACGGCCACATGCATTGCATCAATTACAAGCTGCCGCTAGTGTAGGGCAAATGGGCTTAATTCGAGCTTATGCTGCGGAGTGTAAAAAACATGATATTCATACTGCACAAATTTTATTAACGCACTCTGATTTATCTGATCGTGGCCGTTATCTTAATGCCCGAAGTGTTTTACATACCTTATTAGACTTAGGTGTTTTGCCCGTTGTTAATGAGAATGATACGATTGCTACAGAAGAGATTCGCTTTGGTGATAATGATACTTTGGCGGCGATGACGGCTAATTTAGTTGAAGCAGATGTATTAGTTATTTTGACTGATCAAGATGGGTTGTTTGACACTGATCCACGAAATAATCCAGATGCAAAAATGATTGCTGTGTCGGTAGCAAGTAATCCAGCCTTAGATGATATGGCGGGTGAAGGTGGTGGTTCCTTAGGTCGAGGTGGGATGGCTACAAAATTATTAGCCGCTAGACGAGCCGCGCGTTCAGGTGCTGCAACAGTTATTTTATCGGGAAAGGAACCTAATAATCTCCAATATTTAGCGGCAGGTACTGCTGTGGGAACCTTATTGCTACCGGATGATGAGCCTATGTCCGCACGTCAGCAATGGCTGTTAGCTCACCAAGCTAAAGGCCGGATTGTTTTAGATGATGGCGCGGTAAGTGTAATTCGTCAACAAGGGCGGAGTGTTTTACCCGTAGGTGTTATGCTTATCGAAGGGCAATTTTCTCGGGGTGAATTGGTTGTATGTTGTGATTCTGCGGGCAAAGAAGTGGCGCGGGGTTTAGTTAATTATAATTTTGATGAAGCAAGTCTGTTAATGGGGCATTCCAGTAGTCAGATTGAGGGATTGTTAGGCTATGTTGATGAACCAGAATTGATTCATCGAGATAATTTAGTTATTACGAGTTAAAATGCGTAAAAGTCGCTTAGAATAGATATAAAAAAACCGACATAATGTCGGTTTTTTTATAAGCGTTAGATTCGCTAGAATTACATTGCGCGAACAGTTGCGTTTAAACGACTTTTGCTGCGTGCTGCGGCATTGGGATGAATAATACCTTTACGAGCCATTTTATCTAAAACAGGAACAGTCGCTTGAAAAGCTGCGGTTGCTTTTTCTTTATTGCCCTCAGCGATTGCTGCGTGTAATTTTTTTACTGTTGTGCGCATTGCAGAACGTTGACTCGCGTTACGCTGGCGGCTATCTTCCGCTTGACGAGCGCGTTTTTTTGCTTGTGCTGAGTTTGCCAAAGTACTTCTCCGAAAATTTAGCTATATATTTAATGAACAGAGCATTATCCCGATCTTTATTTCAATTGTAAAGAAATAGTTGATACAAGTTACAAGGTTCTTATTTAATCGTGCCATTTTACAGGCTTTTAGCATTAAACGATAGCGTGTTTATAAATGTTATCATAGCAGTATATTTTTTACGGGTAAGATGCATGAAGATTATTACGGCGAACGTGAATGGTATTCGCGCGGCAGCAAGAAAAGGTTTTTTTGATTGGCTAAAAAAAGTGCAGGCTGATGTGGTGTGTATTCAGGAAACTAAAGCACAAATACATCAATTAAGTGATGATATATTCTGCCCACAAAATTATCATTGTTACTATCATGATGCTGAAAAGAAAGGATATAGTGGCGTTGCATTATATTGTCGTTATAAGCCTGATAAAGTCATTACGGGAATGGGTAATGATGAGTTTGATAGTGAAGGTCGTTATATCGAAGCACAATTTGGTAAATTAAGTGTTATTTCTTTGTATATGCCGTCGGGATCTTCAAAAGAAGAACGACAATTGCTCAAATATCGTTGTATGGACTTTTTGCTGGCAAAATTACAAGAAATGAAAGCCTCTGGCCGTGATTATATTGTTTGTGGTGATTGGAATAT
>CAYMPX010000277.1:0-3600 GCA_964392135.1 uncultured Methylomarinum sp. | reverse complement strand
GGTCATTGTAAGTCATTGATTTTCAATTATTAAAAAGATGTGTGTAAGGAGATGCCCTAAAAGTGACGGTTTGCCAGGCTTTTGGAGATAATTGATGCAGGCTAGAAAAAAATAAGCAAACGCTGAGTATTTTTTAAAAAACAAACACTCTGAATGAAAATTACTAATATGCTTTTTATCTTGTTTCTATATTTATTTTTTTTACTCGCTATCTTTCTGTTTCAAAGGAAAATGATTTATTTTCCAGAAACCTATCCCCTTGATAGACAAACAGAACTTATCTCGCCCTTTAATTTAAAACCATGGCCCAGTGAAGAAAACTACCGTGGATTTATTAGCCACAATGAATTAGTCCAAACCAAAGGAACGATCCTTATTTTTCATGGTAATGCAGGCTCCGCCAGAGGACGATTCTATTTTATTGAGGCTTTGGAGCAACTCGGTTATCGAGTGATTCTGGCTGAATACCCAGGATATGGCGCCAGAACAGGACAGCACTCTGAATCAATTTTTATTGAAGACAGTCTGAAAACAGCTCTACTTGCCCAACAAAGTTTTGATGGTCCTTTTTTTCTTTGGGGAGAGTCACTCGGTACAGGCGTCGTTTCCAGTATAGTGAAAACTGGGAAAGTTAAAACCAATGGCATTATTTTAATGATGCCTTTTGATAGCCTACCCAGTATTGCTCAACACCATTACTGGTTTTTTCTGGGTAAATGGCTAACTCGGGATAAATTCAACAATATTACAAACTTAAAAAATTATTTCGGAAACACGGCTGTTATTCTGGCTGAAAAAGATGAAATCATCCCAACAAAGAATACGCTAAGACTATACGACTCCATTGTCGGGAAAAAGCAACTCTGGAAATTTGCAGAATCAGACCATAACGCCCTACCTGTTCATCCCTCTTCCTCGTGGTGGGGAGAAATAATGCGATTTGTTGATAACAAATAATGCTACTAATGGGTTACATCTTAACTGAACGATAGAAGTCTGTTAAAAATCAACTTTATTCCATAGGATAATTCTGACACAAGGGGTATGCTTCAATAGTATTCTTGGCTACTATTTTCTATTAATGTTAAGTTAAGGAACGAGGATTCAATTTATATAATTCTTTTTTTAAGGAATTATTTTATCGGGAGAAAAGTAATGAAACGACATCATATTATGATCCTCAGTTCTATAACCGTACTATTAATGTCGGGAGGAGCTGCTCAGGCTGTAGAAATAAATATTGAAACAGGAAGCATTGTTTCTGATAAAAATATAGGTAGTAATACCGTCACCGAAGGTCAAGTCGTTATTAACGGTAAGGTTATCAAAGGTGCTACTCGTAAAATGACGAAGAAAGAACAGAAAGAAATGATTGAGGAATTAAACCGGGAAGAACAGAAAATCGAGCAAGAGATGTTAGAAATGGAAAATATGTTTGATTAAAGACTGGACTGGCAAATGTGGTTTGCAGCCCTTGATTTATCGCAAAAAAGCTTCCTGGTTCGACAGTTTCTTAATTAAATTACGGGAAGGGTCTCCACAGGTTTTGTCTTTGCAGGATGAAAATCCTTTCCTCGATAAACCGCCCAGGTATATTCGAGTCATGCTGTACAACTATTCCTATACCTCTCTGGAACAATATGACCGCCAAGGAATACTCTGTCAACGTCAGTACAGCCGTAATTACAGGTCTACGACTACCCTTGGAAGACACCATCCCCCCAGAATAACGAGTACTCAGTCATTCATTTAATATCGGGTAATATAGCCTTTCATACACAAAATCAGTTGTAATTAATTTATATAGAATACGACAAAACAAAGATGACTGAGTGCTAGTCTGCTACCAAGAGCTTTCATACCAGTGATCATGACCTCTTATGCCAGATAGGTAGTTTAAGTTTAAGATAGATCAATGAGAAGTAGGTCATTGTCATAAGTATTACTAGAGTAAACTCAATAATTTTCATAATTGTCATCCTTAATGTTGTTTAAAAAAACAGGGCTTTTTTCATAAAATGTGTGTTTATCTTACTAACATCTAAGATATAAAGATGTGACGTATTTAACCTGAGATTTGTGACTTATTTACACTTATGAAGTCAATGGAACCCGTATTGGTAGAAACTCCTCATTGGTTTTTTCAATGACCGAACCGTCCTTGTGCTTTATCGCGTGTAAGTAATAATCCGCAACAGCGGCATGTGTGCCAATAAAAAAATCAGGTAGCACATTAGTTTTTCCACCTTTGCACTTTTTGTATTACAGAAAGGCTTTCCCAGCCAGAAATAAAGCCTCTTTGAGTATCCGCCTAACGGCAAAATTCAGGCGTTTAAAAAGATTCCACTGCTTCAATCAAACCCTACCGAACACTCAGAATAAGATGATAGGGTTAATTACAAAGACATTATTCTAATCAAGTCGTTCCAATATTGTTGCACTTCATTCAAACCAGGCACTTTCTGGATCTGCTAACTCAGTCACAACACAGCTATCAATTAGAAGCGGCTGAACATGAGACCATTGATTAAGCCAAGGTTAAGTTAGCATGGAGTAGAGTTTGTTTTAACTAAACTCTGATAAGGCAAGATAATGAACGGCTATATTATTGAAGGCAGTAATGCGAGTGATGAATTGATTGGTAGCTGGGGCGATGATGATATTTACGGTTACTATGGCAACGACATACTTGATGGGGCTGAAGGAAATGATTATTTACATGGCGGTGATGGAAACGATCTACTTTGGGCTGGCTATGGTCAAGACGAATTGTTTGGCGGTCGTGGGTATGACACATTTGGCTTTTATGCACCCGGTGACTTTGTAGTTGATGATTTTAATGTATTTTCTGACAGCCTGTTATTTAATTCAGAAACAACAGGGCTTTACAGCATTTATGATTTAGTTAATGCTGTAACCCACATTGAAGAGTACGATGCAGGGGTTGAAATAAATTTTGGCAACATAGCCTCTATCACACTGATAGGTGTGTATATGGACGATTTGGATTTAGTCACTGTTGATTTTGCATAAGTAGTGGATTTATGAAATGCCCTGATTGTGAAGAATATATTGCTGTGAAGACTGGATGGATGATGAGCCGTTTAATTGCCCGCATTGTGGTGAGCTTTTGAAAATCAGGGTCAGGTTCCGAATTACGTTGTCAAGAACAACAAGATATTCGCAGTTCTGGATCTGACCCCGTAGGCGCTTGCTAAAAATAACCGCCGAAACTTGAGTAAACAAACTGGAAGTGAGGCTTTAGCCTCACTTCCAAATATCTATATTGCTACAATATAGGAGTTACGCATTGACAAAAAAGACCAATAAAATCAATTAACTATATTTTTAAAAGCCACCAGGTAAAAAAGTAGAGCCTTCCTATTAAATTATATAAGAATATAACTATATTATTTTAATAGATAATTATTCCAGGTTTATTCTCCAAAATTTTACCATCAATTCCAAAACTAAAATTTTAAAAACTAAACTAAATAATTAGTTAGTTAGTTTAGTTTTTCGAAATTAAAAAGTTGAATCACGATAAGTTAGAAATCTCTTGATGATAGACTCATTAAAAACTCTGAAAAATGGGAAAAG
>CAYMPX010000276.1:0-3601 GCA_964392135.1 uncultured Methylomarinum sp. | reverse complement strand
GAAGGCATTAAACTCTGTGCCCAAACTTTTAACAAAGACGTAAAAGAACTCTCCTGTTGCGCGGGATAATCATGAATGACAATAACAGCTTAATCAGACTTTCAACACTGGCTGAAAAAACTGGACTGAGTGTTCATTGCATTAGAACTTATGTGGATCAAGGATTGATCCAGGTCAGTGATAGAACAAATGGCGGGCTGTTATTGTTTAATGAGACTGCAATTAAACGCTTACGCTTTATTAAAACGGCTAGGGATGCAGGTGTGCCTTTAGCGAAAATAGTCTGTTTATTGGCTGCCAGTGATAAGGGCGATGTTGAAGGAACAAGCACAGGATTACTAGAGCTAAATCAATATATTGAAGACATGCGTAATAAAGTAAGCGCATTTGAACAAAGCTTATTGATATTTAGAGTGATAGAACAATGTGATAGTGAGGTAATACAATGAAAGATAAAACCAAACAAATGACCAGTTTAATTGGCACAGCTATTACTGCGGCTTGTTGCCTGGGACTACCTATTATTCTAAGTGCTTTGTCTGCTATAGGGCTGGGGTTTTTGATCCATGATGCGATACTTATTCCGTTATTTATCGGTTTTATTAGCTTCAATTTATGGATGTTACATCACTCAGTCAACAAACAGGAAGCCTGTGCTACTGAAACGATGACACCCTTTAAACTAGCGGTGACTGGTGGGGCAATCAGCATTCTCGGGTTATTACTGTCAGTTTCAGGTATTAGCTTGGCAACTTTGTTGATTTACATCGGCTTGGGGCTATTTTTTGTGGGTAATTTTCGGGGGCATAAAGGAGACGCTCATACCTGCTAACACATAGCGGGCACTTTACAGTGATAAAGGAATAAACTGAAATATCCGCATTGTTTGCCAAAAATAATGGCAAATGAATGAAACACAATACAACACAATGAGGTGTGTTATGTTAGCTAAAATTAAAATTAAAATTGCAGATTACATGAGCAAAAATATCACGACTTTAAAAAAAGAGACGGATGTTTTTGTTGCTATACAACAATTATTAGATCATAAACAAACCAGTGCGCCAGTTGTTGATGAATCAGGGAAATTTATCGATATATTTTATGAAAAAGATTGCATAGAAGCCGTACTGGAAGCCTCCTATAATCAAGGGGTAGCGGGTAAAGTCATTGTTTCTATAAGTTAAGGGGGCTTTTATGAAAACACCTATTTGTCCGACTTGCGGTTGTTCACTTATTCGATTAGGTATAAGTAAAGAGAACGCGGTTTTTCATCATTACCAGGGCAAGCAATATTGGTTCTGTTGTGATGGGTGTCTCGATCTGTTCAAAAACAACCCTGAACAATTATTGAAGGAGACATCAAATTTATTCGTGTGTCCGGTGTGCTTGGCTGAAAAACCAATCAATGCAACCGTAGAACATGAATTTAATGGGATGTTATTTCATTTTTGTCGATGTCCTTATTGTCTGGATACATTTAATCAGAAAAAAGACTATTTTATTAAACGTTTAGCATGGTAAGTAGTAACGTCTCATTATTAAGGGAGGTATGTATGCATCTTACAGTTCGCCATTCCTGCGTACTTTTAGCAGGAATCTATTGCTGAGGGACTGTATAAAAAATTAAGCCCCCCCTCGACCCCGGTTGGCACTGACTTTCTTTGGAAACTTTGATGTCATCACCAACAATTAATAATCGCCCGTTAATTGAAACCAATGGAAATTTCTCTTGGCAAAGCCTTATCCAAGTACTCATTCTTTCACTTAAAGACCATGAAGAGGCATTAAATAAAGTGTATCAACGAAGGAAAATTTGAAACCGGTATAAATGCAGCTTCTCTGGAAAATAATGGGCGAAATGATGCGAGTAATTGAAAAATATCGTGTTTAATGATGGGTATTTTGAAAAATATCCATTTCTACTTCAAGTTTGAGAAAATTTAACTCTCAAGGCAGGGGGGGGGGCTTTGATAATATGGTGCCCAGGGGCGGAATCGAACCGTCGACACGAGGATTTTCAGTCCTCTGCTCTACCGACTGAGCTACCTGGGCAAGACACCAAATCGAGCCACCTATTAAACTAAGTTACGCTATTTTAGTCAAGCATTAATATCAAATTAATTGTTTTATGTTTGCTGATGGTCTTCTTTTTTGCTGAAAATGTTAATAATGAAGCGAAAAACCTTTTTTATTCCTTGCCATATTTTAGGCAGTAACCAGATAATGAGGGCAATAAAAAGCACTAGGGCGACTAAAAATAGAATAGGGTGGTTTAGGCAGGCCCATACACCTCCAATAACCGCAATATCTTCGCCTATGGATGCAGTCCAGTTACTAAACGGTTCAGGGGAGGTGTTAATAAGTACACGGGTGCCAGCTTTTGTTGCGTGAGTTACTGTAGTTAATCCGCCGCCTAAAATGGCTGCAGCTACTTCTACTGCAGGGTTTAGATCGCCTATTGCGCCTGCTGCTAACATTGCGCCTGCTGGAATACGAATAAAGGTGTGTAGTGTGTCCCAGCCGGTATCAACACCAGGGATTTTATCTGCAAAAAACTCTACGCAATACATAAAGCCTGCGGCACCCATTACTACAGGGTTTGCTATGATTTCTAAGTCAGCGGGTAGGGCTATATTGCCTGTATTGGCCAAATAACCAAGCGTAAAGAGGGTGGCATAAAGGTTGATGCCGCTTGCCCAGGCTAATCCCATGGTTAAAGCGAGTGTGGTTGATATTTGGTCTAATGCTTCCATAGAGGAACCTTTTTATTTTGCTGAGTGTTCCAGGCTAATATTTTTACCTGAATATTGGCTGAGTCGGTCGTTTTAATATCATAATTATTGTTTTTTTATTTTTGGATAAATAAACCAGCAGAGTACAAAAATCACCCCGCAGCCTGCAATGAGTGAGAACCCTAAAAAGGGATTGGTACGTAAAAGTACTTTTGCAGAACCTAGCAGAATAAGAAGGGCAAGGATGATTATTATGGATAATAGTGTTTTCAATGGGGGGAGTCCTATAGATATTAGGATTTCAGTTTAGAGGATGTGTTAAATGATGTAAATTTATTCTGTTTATAATCAGGTATACTTATCACTTTACATTTGAGGATATTATCTATGGCTTTAACAGTTGAGTTGGTAGAAGAAATAAAAATTCTTGCGCATTATAATTTAGCTTCGTTGCAAGAAGGTATTAAAGTCCATGGATCAGCAGAACCAGAAGCTGTTGCAGCGGCAAAAAGCTTGTTTGAGAAAGGTTTGGTTTCGCAAGAAGACGGTGGGTACTTGACGGATTTGGGTGTTGAAGCGGCTGAGCATGTCCAGGCTATGTTGACAATATTAACATCCTAGTGAAATGTAACTAGTTCAGGTTGAATTGGGTTGCTCTATGTTGTTTTTAGCGATTAAGGTAACTCCATTATGTGTTTGGATAATGTGCAATAAATAATATATCTGGATTGGTCAGAAATTTTGTTTATCTTCAAGCTGCAGAAGCAGGCTATGCAACGATTACTACAATGCGGAAGATAGATAAAAGGGGCAAGGCGGGTATATTTATTGCGTCTTGCCTTACTTATATTACTGCGTATGTCATC
>CAYMPX010000275.1:0-3609 GCA_964392135.1 uncultured Methylomarinum sp. | reverse complement strand
AAAGCAGTAAAGCAAGGACGGAATATAAACTCCGATGAACTGCCCATTATATTTTCTTTATTCTGATTTGCCAAATTTTTCTCTCTTTCAGTTAAATAATTAACGCCACTCCGCACACTTCTCCTTATAATTTTGTATAATTTCAGCAAATCATCCGCCTTCTAATAAATATCGTAATGCAAAAACTGTTTAAAACCATTGGTGTCATTGGCAAACATAGCGACCCCCGCATTGCAGAAACTATTTCTAACTTACACCATTTCCTGCATCAGCAAGACTATCGAGTGATTGTTGATTCAAAAAGCGCAAAACTCCTCCCTGCATTGTCTATAGATTCATCTGATATTGCTTCATTAGCTGCCAGCTGTGACTTAGTGATTGCTATTGGTGGCGACGGTACTTTTTTAGCGGCTACCCGTGCCATTGTTAAATACGATATTCCATTGGTAGGCATAAACCTGGGTCGACTGGGTTTCTTGGTGGATATATCTCCAGAACAGATTCATTTTAAATTAAACAGCATATTGCAAGGCAATTACCTGGAAGAGCAGCGTTATTTATTACACGCTAAAATTGTACGGAACCAACAAACGATACATCAGGAAATGGCTGTCAATGAAGTCGTGGTTCATCGCTGGATGACACCCAGCATGATTGAAATCGTGACACACATTGACAATGTCTATTTAAACTCCCAGCGCTCTGATGGTCTGATTATATCCACACCCACCGGTTCGACTGCCTATTCTTTATCTGCTGGTGGACCTATTATCCATCCCGCATTAAACGCTCTGGTGCTGGTTCCTCTCAGCCCTCACACCTTATCTAATCGGCCTATCGTGATTAATGATTCATCAGAAATCGAGATTAGTTTTTGTCAGACCAAGCAAATCAAAGCCTTGGTTTCTTGCGATCATTTAGAAATACCCGACGTTTTAATTAGCGATAAAATTGTCATAAAGAAATACCCTGTCCCTATTAGAATATTACACCCAGAAGATCACGACTTCTTTCACACACTAAGAGAAAAACTCAACTGGAGTAGTGGATACCACATCTAATTATGCTATTAAATCTAAATATAATCGACTTAGCCGTTGTTAAGTCACTCAATCTAGATCTTGCGCCGGGCATGTCTGTTCTTACCGGTGAAACCGGAGCAGGAAAGTCCATCTTATTAACTGCGCTGGGTCTTGCTTTAGGTAATCGAGCCGATTCAGGATATGTCAGACCTGATGCCAAACGCGCTGAAATTAACCTGGATTTTGATTTAACGGATGCACCTCTTGCCAAACAATGGCTGGAAGACAACGACCTAAATGATGAACAGCACTGTTATATTCGTCGTATTGTTAATCAAGATGGCGGATCGAAAGCCTATATAAATAATCGCCCTGTTACCCTGCAGTCATTAAAACAACTGAGCGGACTGTTAGTTGAAATCCACGGTCAACACGCTTATTTGACATTACTTGACGCTGAGCAACAACGTCACTTACTGGATACCTTTGCCAGAAATACTGCACTGTTAAAGGCGGTTAATCAGCTTTATCAATCATGGTCACAAACGAACACAGAATTAAACAACTTAATCAAAGCCAGTAAAGACAAGAATGAACGAGAAGAACTGTTACGCTATCAATTAGACGAATTACAGCAATTAGATTTAGATAATTTCAATTATCAAGCCATAATAGATGAACATAATAAACTGGCTAATTTAGATCAGGTTTTAACTGAAGGGCAACTTCAACTCGATACACTCTACCAGAATGAGCATCAATCCATTAACCACAAGCTCAACCAAAGTATTTCAACGCTCACAAACCTAGCGCAGTTTTCAGCCGAACTGAGTGAAATAAGTGACATATTATCGGAATCACAAATCCAGCTTGAAGAAGCCTCACAACAACTTCGGCGACACTTGGAAAGCCAGGAAGCAGATCCACAGCAATTAAATTGGCTGGAAAATCAAATTGCCATTATTCAAGACATCAGTCGCAAACACCAAACGCCTCCTGAGCAGCTCCCTCAGCTAGCGCTTGACCTGGAAAGTGAACTTAACAACATTACCCATAGTAGTGAGCGCATTATTGAATTAACAGAAAATACGCAACAATTACTCATGCAATATCAAGCATCCAGCCTTAACCTTTCTGATAATCGCTTAAAAAATGCCAAAAAACTAGAGAAAAAAATATCAGCAATGATCAAAGAACTGGGCATGCCACAAGGTGAGTTTCTCGTTAACATTACCCATCAAAACACTGAAACACCTAAAGCAAAAGGCAATGACAAAATTGAGTTTCTTGTTAGTGCCAATCCTGGATTACCCCCCAAACCTTTGATTAAAGTCGCATCAGGTGGTGAATTATCACGTATAAGCCTGGCAATACAAGTAACAACCAGCACCGATAAAACCACACCTACTATGATCTTTGATGAAGTAGACTCAGGAATAGGCGGGGGTATTGCAGAAATAGTAGGACAGAAATTACGCAGTCTCAGCAATAATCGCCAGGTATTGTGTGTCACACATTTACCTCAGGTTGCATCCCAGGCTCAGCAACATTTATATGTAAAAAAACAGCAATCCAAAACAACCGCGTCAACAGTCACCCTGCTTGATAACAATGAACGCATTGAAGAAGTTGCCCGCATGTTAGGCGGCATCAATATGACCGAGCAAACATTAGCTCATGCGGAAGAGATGCTAAATATATCCAGATCAAAGTAATTTCAATGCGGTCAGGAATCAGATGAATATCTTCACTTTTTTAGGGTGCTGATTCAGCACAATGTAAACTAAACATAAATACTCTCTAATTTTCACTTAAAGAGCTCTTTACTTTGTATGATTTATAATTATTTAAAAAATAATCATAGTTTAATCAGGCGGAGATTTCACTGCTTTGTGCAAAAATATCTAATAGTTTAAGAACAAATGCCTTGATCATGTAATAAAACACATCAAAGCATACAACGCAGCTTATTAATAATGTTAGAATTGTGGTTCCAGATTAAAGCGATATGCGCTACTTTTAGCAGGCATCGCCATTTATATTTGATTGAACTGGACAATCTATTTTTTGCCAGCTTCTTATGTAGCACTTACATATAGGGTGAGTGTTTATCTTGGCATATCTATTACAATTGTTTGTAGCATATAACTTTTTTTGCAACTCTCTCGGTCAGGTAAGGATTTCCACTTAAAATACTAATTCGCCATCACTATTAAATAATTTAGGAAAACGACATGATAAAAAAACCAATGTTTTATTTATTAATTTTAATGATAGCTCTGTCAACAGGTTGTAGTCGCTATTATTATTATTCAAATGAACCTGATGATGAAAATTTGGTTGAAGTTAGTTTTAAAGAGGTTGATAACTTACTACTAAATTTAAAACAGCCATTGCCAAAAGGGAGTTTGGTCGTCATTAACTCCTTAGTAAACGTAGATGATTTGAGTCAAACATTCTCATTTGGTCGCATTTTTTCAGATCAAATTTCATCTGCATTTCATCGCGCTGGATACAGAGTGATGGGGATGGAGCTGCCAACTGAGATATTTATCAAAGACGATGCTGGCATTTTGCATCTTTCAAC
>CAYMPX010000274.1:0-3623 GCA_964392135.1 uncultured Methylomarinum sp. | reverse complement strand
GGTATTGTAATGTTTCTTTAGAAAAATTATTTCCTCTTATGACCAGGAGTAAGTCCGGCTTTATTGAATCAACGGCTGCTTTTAATGCGTTTTCTCTATGGATCTGGTTATTCCAGCTGGAATTTGACGTAATATCAAAAGGCTTAGCGGTGATAGCTTTAATTATGCTATTGATTTTTTTTACAAAAGGCCAGGAAAAGTGCTCATCTTGACTGTGAAATGTAAAAACTTCATACCCTAAATCTTGAAGCGCATCAGCACAAGCAGTACCAAGAGGAATTGATTTTTCGTGAAAAAAATAGCTAATCAAAATTCTTTGGTTTATCATTTGAGGTTAATTGATAATTAGGGAGTGGCTGAATCTAATAGTTTATTGTAAACAGAGATAAGGCTGTTTGTCATATGAGATAAAGAAAAAATAGTAACTATAGATGGTCGAGCAGTAATAGAGAGTTTATTTCTTTTTGTCTCATCTGTCATTAGTGTCGTTAAACCCTTTAGAATAGCATCGCGTAGTGGTTCAACTAACAGAAAATTATTTTTAAATAAATCTTTTGTGCTGCCGACATTAGTCGCTACAGTTGGTTTATTCATCATTAGCGCTTGAATAACAGATTGAGGAACACCTTCCTTACTATCGGAAGTTAATACAAATATGTCTATTGCTGCTAAAAATTCAGGTACATTATCAGTGTGACCTAATAATTCAACATGATTTTGTAGACCAAGAAAATCAATTTGTTGCACTATTGAATTTTTTTGCGGACCATCTCCGGCAATAAAAAATCTTATGTTTTTTTGGGGAAATTGAGCTATTAATGTTTTTGCAATTTCTAGAAATATATCGTGCCTCTTGAATTGTCTTAGAACGGCTACCATGCCTATTACAATTTCATTCTCTTGAATATTAAACTTCTGGCGACAGGTCAATCGATCAAATTTTTCAGGGTCAAATACGCTGCAATCTATTCCCGTGGGTATTGATTTGATTTTGTCAGGGTTGATGCGATTATATTTGATCATATCAGATCTGACTGTTTCACCCGTAGTAAGGATATAATCAGCTATTTCATTGATGAAATTTAGTCGTGATGACCTGATTGGGTTGGATAAGTGGCGTGTTCTGATGAACTTTACACCAGCAAGTTTGGCGGCAAATCCACCAACCCAAGTGTCTTTACCGCTGTGGGTGTTGACAATGTCGATGTTGTTATTTTTAATTATTTTTCGAAGAAGGTATATTGTAGTAAGGTCGGTATTTCCTTTAAATGGCAGGATAAAAACTTTGATGTTATGTTCTTCTGCTTTTTTTTTTATGCAAGAAAATTTTCGGCAAGCAAGGTATACTTCAATGCCCTGTTCACGTATCGCAAGCATTTCATTAATAATTCGAATTTCTTGACCTCCCCAGCCATCAGACCATTCGGTATGAAGTACACTCATAATTTTATGCAATGATGTTACCCTTATTGTTATCAATGGGCATGCATTATGTCGCTAATAGGAGAATAAATCTAGTAGATAAAATGTTTGTATAAGAAGGCAGTCTATGGTTGTTCGTGAGTTTGTCCTTGCTTGTGAATTGTAACCATTTGATTTTCAAGCTGTCATTGGATAACGAGAAATTACCAGTAATTCATGGTAAGCTATTAATATTTAAATATTTTATTTCGTAAACATGTCGTTTGTAAAGTAATTGTTATCGGTTCTCTTGCTTTGGTTTGTACTTTTTATGGTTGCCTATGCGAAACGGTAACAACCCCTATTTATACTATAAAAAATTACACTTAGTGAATAATACAAAAAAAAATAAAAATGTTTATCGGCGCTTAGCTGATTATGTCATTCCATATTGGGCTTTATTTTTAGTGAGTATGGCGGGTTATGCCTTGTACGCAAGTACGCAGCCTTTGTTTGTAATGCTTATAAAGCACATTATTGATACTCTAAATAGTAGTGCCAGGGAACAACTAACTTATTTACCTCTTTTATTTGTGGGCTTGTTCTTTATTCGAGGTGTTGGCTCATTTTTTGGGAATTATTCTTTAGCGAAAATTTCAGCAAATATTGTCCATAAATTACGGTGTGAGATTTTCAACCAATATTTAATGTTACCTACCAGGTATTTTGATGAAAATACGAGTGGTCATATGATGTCAATAATTACCTATAATGTGGGAGAGGTAACTCGGGCGACAACAAATTCCGTACGTTCTTTTGTAAGAGAGAGTTTTACTGCTATTGGATTGTTAGGTTATTTAATTTATGTGGACTGGCAGCTTTCATTGGTGTTTTTGGTTATCACACCTGTGGTTGCGGTTATCGTCAGTTATGTGAGTAAAAGACTGAAGCGACTAAGTAAAAAAATGCAGAGTAGTGTTGGCGATATGAATCATATAACTTCAGAGTTGGTTTTGGGGTATAAGACAGTAAGAAGCTTTGGTGGAGAGGAATATGAGAAATCGCGATTTAGAAAAAGTAGTTTAGATAATAGAAAGCAGAATCTTAAGTTAATTATGACTGTATCAATAAATAACCCTTTGATGCAGTTTATTGTTTCTTTAGCGCTTGCTGCATTGATGTATTTGGCTTTGGTGATGATGGAAGGAATTGAGGCTGGCGCATTTGTTGGTTATTTGACAGCTGCATTTTTATTGCCAAAGCCAGTTCGTCAATTATCTGATGCATATGCAGACATACAAAGGGGGGTGGCTGCTGCCGAAACATTATTTGATATCTTGGATGAGCCATTAGAAAGGGATAGAGGAAAGTATAAGATTGATACTGTAAAGGGAGATATTCAGTTTGAGAACCTGAGCTTTAAATATGCGGGAAGTGATGATTGGGTTTTAAAAAATATAAACTTAAAGATTAAAGCGGGGCAAAATATTGCTCTTGTCGGGTTGTCGGGTGGAGGTAAAAGCTCATTAATTAACTTGTTGCCGCGTTTTCATGAGTACCAGCAAGGTCGAATATTATTGGATGGGGTTGAGTTGACGGAGTATAGTCTGTCAAATTTACGGGAGAAGATAGCGGTAGTCTCCCAAAATGTGGTGTTATTTAATGACTCTGTTGCAAATAATATTGCTTATGGCTCGTTACGAGGCGCTGATATTGTTAATATTAAGCAGGCTGCAGAGGATGCGTATGCGAAAGGTTTTATAGAAAAAATGTCAGAAGGATTTGATACTGAAATTGGAGAGAATGGCGCTAAACTTTCTGGTGGACAGCGACAGCGCTTGGCATTAGCGAGAGCATTATTAAAGAATGCGCCTGTATTAATTTTGGATGAAGCAACATCAGCCTTGGATACTGAGTCTGAGAAATATATTCAACAGGCATTAAAAAAAGTGATGAAGGGGCGAACAACAATTATTGTGGCGCATCGGTTATCAACAATAGAGAATGCAGATGTAATATTGGTCGTGGATAAAGGGGAGATTGTTGAAAAAGGTTCGCATAAGGAATTGATCATTAAAAATGGTGTCTATGCCAAATTACATGGCGTGCAATTCAAAGAAGGAAAATAAAGTCTTGACGGATTGCCAGGTTACTGTAGAATGCGCTGTTCTTTCAATGTTGTTAGCAACTTTGAAAACGCAGGATGCGAGGTTTATTAAAGG
>CAYMPX010000273.1:0-3632 GCA_964392135.1 uncultured Methylomarinum sp. | reverse complement strand
CCCTAATTCATTAAAAAATATATCATTCTTATCAATAACATTTAATAACCCTGTTCGAATAAACTTTATTCCACCTCCAAAATTATAGTTTATTTTATTTTCAACAATTAGGTTCATACAGCCATTATCAACTGATATTCCTGGCAGTTTCATACTTGATGTTCCATCTTCTAATGTTGGATAATCTTCAATAAAATCTGCAGCAATTTCTTCTACTGAAAGCTTTTTTCTTTCTCCATTTCCCATTACAATATTATTTCTAAATATATTATGAGAACTCCCCCAGTCAAAACAAATTCCTTCTTTATTATTATTTATTAATTGGTTATATTGAAAAAGACAATTAACCACACCTTCTAAATAAATACCTTGCGCACGATTATCACTTAACAAACAGTGTTCAATAACAATATTATAAGGTCGACAATCTTTTTTCTCTATACATAAAGACTCATGACATTTCTCTGGTATGTCATCTAAGCTAACATTTTGAGAAGTGGCAAACATATGAATACCCGCATCCCAATTAAAAAAACCGGTTGAACCACGCACCTGACAGACACTAATTAATCCATTTCTTGACTCTCCTACGACCATAATTCCAGCTGCAAGGTTATTTTCTAACAAACACTGAGTCACTTTAAACTCTTTGGAGTTATGAATAATAATGGCATAACCTTCCGCATTTTTAATATTACAATTTGTAATTAAAAAATCTTTTGAACCTGTGATTGCAATAACATTTCTACCACCAATAACGTCCAGGTTTTCAATTGAAAAAGAATGACAATCATCAATTTCTATAAAAAACTTTTCTGATTTATGTAATGATTGATTCATAGTAGAAAGATCTATTGTAAAATTACAACAACCTTGTATTTTAATTCCTTTGTCTTGCGTCTGGAACATTTCACTAACCGTTAACTTAAAACCATTTTTATTTATCAATGGAAAGTCTATAGCTGCCGCTTCATATACTTCTTTTTTATTTACTTGTAGCAATGGTTCCGTAGTACTTTCTATAATTTCATCCGCATTTAAAATCTGATAATAAGCTGTTGCTCTAATCGGCATGGGTAGTTTATGAGTATATCCAATATATTGTAAACACAAGTAATCTAATTTTTTTACATTGTTTGTCATTTCAGTGTAATGGGTATTTGAATTTAATTTTTGAACGTACAGGAAATTTCTAATTAATAAGACTTAAAATGCTGCCGTTCACGCCCTCCCCTTTGAAAAAAAGGGGATTGAGGAAAGCTATTTAACTCGATGTTCACGTTTTTTAGTATTGACTTCTAAAAAAATTCGTGCAACCCAACATATTCAAAGGGCTATACATTATGTATCGCTCGCAGTATCAAGGATACCTTAGCATGAGAAATACATCTATCTTATTGATTGTCTGGCAACTAAAAAAATCAAGTGATAAAAACCTGAACATTGAGTTTAACGCAAAGATTATATGTTTATTGGGTTATTTCAGCACAATTAGTCAAATTACAAACATGTAAATCATAAATGTATAGTGGAGTTAATACATTTAAATTTTGTAATTGTGAACCTGCTTTAACTGCAAGACTGTATAAACGATAACGCCCGGAATTATTGAATGGCACGCTATTTTGAGCCATACTTTGGCTAAAAAAACCTTGAAAATTAACTAAAGTAAAATTTGTCAGCACTGCCTGGGAATCAAGTAAATCACTTATTAAATGCCACTTAAAATCTGCACCAAAATAATAAAATGCAGTTGTTGAGGTTGGCATTAGCTCGCCAGATCCGTTCTGATCGTAAGGACCTGTTACGACAAAATACATATCAGATAATTCTTGCTGACTTCCTTGTAATCTTGCATGTAAATTAATTGTTTCCCCGGAACCATAAAACATTTTATCTGTTGAAACCTCCATTAAATTTGTTGTTAATGTAGGCATAGTAAATTCACTAAAAACTAGCCGAGCATCCGTTGCATCACCTAAAAACATAATTAATAATCGGTTATCATGAATCTTTGCTCTTATTTTTCCTTCAACTGAAAATGATAAAATAGCTTGCCGTGTTTCCCAGTTTAAACCATCAGGGCTATAACGATACATGGTCGATCCGTTTGCTGACTCACTATCTATAGGTGCATCTGGTGAGTTATCCCAGACACCATGGAAACCACCATTTTCATCCCTAATTATTTTTGCTCCCATTCCTGCGCGATGGGCAGAAGCACCTGTAGTTTTACCTGCAATTGTTGATAGACTCCAGGTTTCACCGGATAAAACACCTAATACAGCAGATGTTCCTTGATGGATCCCCTGTTCATCTGTTTTATATCGATAGGACACCGAATTGACCTGTCCTTGATGAACTATCAAATCAGTCCAAAATTCATTTTCAGATAATGTACCACTATCGTCAATTGTCGAGCTATGCCATGTAAAAAGATCATCAGAAAAGGCATACTTTAGTTCATGTCCTGATCCTGGTGGAAAAAAAACTGCATTATTAATAGCTGGAGGATTTGTGGTTGGGTAAGCTCCTCTTAAAAAATCAGCATCTTTATTACCATAAGCAATATGGTAACGCCCCGTATTTGAGTCAAAAATAAAATTTGCCAGCCTATAACCTGCTGCTGCAGGTAAATTTAATATGTGTGTTCTATCCGTCCACTGATTATTACCTAATGGTAATTGTATTCTTAATGCCTTTGGAAATGGCTGCGACCTTATTGAGCCATCTGCATTTAAAAAATCTTCATATTCACGTATAAAAATTGCTGCACCCTTTTCATTAAGTTGCATTAATGAATGGAAGCCACCAGAAGATATACTAATTTTTTCACCCAAATTCTTATTGATTATTTTTTGATAAACTAAACCGGAGTTATGCGTATCACCATTGCCATCAATAAAATCACGCGAAACAATATAGCTAATATGTACCGTATTTGAAGCATTATCATATATAAGATTTGTAGATATAGAAGAGAGTTGGCCCGCACTTTCCAAGACTATTCGGTTATTTTCTATCGGCCAATTTTCCCCTACATTTTTTGACATATAAATAATTTGTGCTAAATCACTACCTACAATTGGTTTGGAATAAACAGCATGAACAACACCATCGTTACTGACATCAAAGTCATACGAATATATACGCCTAGCAAATGGCTCTTCTGAATCAGTAATAGTTTCAGAATTTATCAAAGCCAACTCAGCTAATGAATTAAACGAATAAAATAGAGCAAATAAAACTATTATTATTTTACTCATAAAGATACCTTTGTACATGATGCCCTACCGGGAAAAACAGCAAGAATACCGAGCATTCTATCCTCAAAATAAATAAACTTCATCAAAAAACATCCTCTTTTCTCGCAGAGCGATTATGATCCTATTCTATCATGGAAACTATCCAGCAAAGCCCAATCACTCTACAGCTCATCTTTCAGAAAAACGGGAAAACAGGCTTTTATTTTAATCAATAAAAGCCCCAAACAACTGATGAATTAAGCTATTTTGATGAAAAAACACTATAGATTTCTTGCGTATTTCAGATGTTAAAATAGATTTATTAATAGGCGAAAATAGCCCTTCTTTTACCGCTTTAAAATAGCTTTTCAACTCACCAAAAGTAAT
>CAYMPX010000272.1:0-3645 GCA_964392135.1 uncultured Methylomarinum sp. | reverse complement strand
TTAATTAGAAAGTTTTTTAAATAGAGGTAGGTATCAATGATCGAAGGGTTAAGCGAAATAGCATATTGGCATTGGATAATTTTTGGGTTGCTATTATCTTTGTCAGAAATTTTTGTAATGAGCTTCGTTCTATTATGGTTCGGTTTAGGAGCAATTGCTGTTGGCCTGTTGTTATTGGTATTTGAAATTTCAATTACTATTCAAATTTTATTGTGGATAATTATCTCGTCATTTAATGTCTTCGCTTGGTTCAGGTGGATTTCTCCCCGCTTTAAAACAAAAACTTTATCAGGTATGTCTCGTGAGAAAATGATTGGTCAAGTGGGTTCTGTAATTGAGTTGAATTTAAGTCATAAAGGAAGAGGGAAATTACGCTTTCCTGCACCAATTTTGGGTGATGACGAATGGCAATTTATATGTGAAGATATCGTGGAAGTGGGTTGTAGAGTTATCGTTAAAGAGTTTTCGGGTAATTCTTTAATTGTTACAAAATTTAAATAAATAAATTATTAATATTAAGGGGCTAGAGATGGAAGGTTTATCTATTGTTGTAATTTTTTTTATAGTGGTTGCCGTCACTGTTTTTAAAGGGGTTCGACTTGTGCCTCAGGGATACAAACACATCGTTCAGCGACTAGGGAAGTATCATTGTACGTTAACCCCTGGTTTAAATTATATTATCCCATATGTAGACTCAGTTACTCATAGACTGACAACAAAAGATATTGTTCTAGATATAGCAAGTCAGGAGGTCATAACTCGTGACAACGCAGTAATCGTTGCTAACGCTATTGCATATATTAATATTATTTCTCCTGAAAAAGCAGTTTATGGTGTTGAAGATTTTTTCATGGCCATTGAAAAATTAATACAAACTTCACTCCGTTCAATCATCGGTGAAATGGCTTTAGATGAAGTGTTATCCTCGAGAGAACACATTAAAACAAAATTAAAAGATAGTATTTCTGATGATATCGCTGATTGGGGGATAACCTTAAAAACAGTTGAAATTCAAGATATTAATCCCTCACAAACGATGCAATCCTCCATGGAAGAACAAGGTGCAGCAGAGCGGGAGAGAAGAGCAGCTGTTACGAGAGCTGAAGGAGCAAAGCAGGCTGCTGTACTTGAAGCTGAAGGTCGGTTAGAAGCGTCTCGTCGTGATGCCGAAGCAAAAATTCTTCTTGCTGAAGCTAATAGTAAAGCGATTGAAAGTATTTCTAGTGCGATAAAAGATAAAGAATTACCAGCTACATTTTTACTAGGTGAAAAATACATTGAAGCAATGAGAAAACTTTCTGAATCAGACAATTCTAAAACTATAGTGCTTCCTTCTGATTTACTACAAGCAGTTAGGGGCATCTTAGGTAAATAGGAATTGAGGCTTTTGTTCTAATAAATTTATGGACAAGCATGATGCCTGTTTGTCCATGCTTTTTTAGATAAATATGGACAGGAGGGTTTTTACTATTTGTTGGTTTTAAAGGCTTACAGGGGTGTCCATACCCAAAGTTTTGGGGTGTATTTGGTTATGACTTCTTGTGAAGGCACATCTCTGACTTGTTCCATCATATTCAACTTGTGACCAATTCTATCAACAATGGGTACGATGATATTTAAACCAGGCGTCAGGGTGGTGGTATATCGCCCAAAACGTTCGACGGTATACTCTTCCCCTTGAGGCACTGATTTGACACTCATAAAAACCATTAAAATGGCAAAAACAAATACAACTAATGCAAAAACTTCCATAATATTATCCTCTTTTGTTGCAAAAAATGACTTAACTAAGAATAATGTATATTTTGATAAATGTAAGAGATAAAGGAAAAGAGTTATGATGGTTTGGTCGATTAACATACTGGTTTTAGCGATAGGTTTTCTCATTGTAGGGATGATTAAACCGAATTGGATTTTGTTTTGGATGGAAAAGCCAGCACGTATGCCGATTGTGGTGCTTTCAAGCGTTTTATTTATGGTTGCTGCGGTGATGTTTGGGGAAGCCAGCAAAGCAAAGCAGCAAGCTAAAGCCGCGCAGACTGAGCAGCTCAGTACAGAAAGAGTAACGTCGGATGCACCTGAAGTTTTAGAACAGGCTAAATAAGGAAAGTGTGTTGAAGGTCAGTGTCGGATGGGCAAAGCTTTTTTCGTGCCCATCAATACATTAGATGGACACGAGATTTTGATAGTTAGGTTTAAACGCCTGCGATAAGCCCAGCGTCTTTAATACCGGCAACCGCACTGCGTTCATCCTGGTCAGAGACATCACCACTGATACCCACAGCCCCAATAATTTGGTTATCTTCATCTTTGATTAGAACACCGCCGGGTACAGGCATGACTTTACCTTCGGCAATATCAACCAGAGCATTCATAAAAGCAGGGCGTTGTTCTGCAACCACGCCTAAGCTACGTGATGACATTTTCATATTAACAGCTCCCCATGCTTTTGCTATGGCAATATCTTGTTTTAAGAGAGTGGCACCGTCTTCTCTTTGCAGGGCTTTTAATAAACCATTTTCATCTAAAACGACAACCGTTAAAGGTGCAAGATTAAGTTTTCGTGCTTTTTCTAAGGCACCATTGATGATTTGATTTGCTTTTTTAAGTGTTAAAACAGACATTTTTTCTCAATATGATAACAGCAGGGAATAGACGTTGATTATAGCTCTAAAATAGGCGATAGGTATTGCCATATTTTATCAGCAATAATTGGCTGTGCTTTGCTGTTGGGGTGCAAGCCATCTTTTTGCATCATATTATTTACTAAAGCCACCTCTTCTAAAATAAAGGGTACAAAAGGAATGTTTAATTCCTGGGCTAACTGTGGATAAACCTGATAAAACATATTCACATAGCGTTTGCCATAATTAGGCGGGATACGCATACTTAATAACAAGACCTTTGCCCCGGTTTGTTGAGAGCGTTTAATGATCTCTGCCAAATTGGTTTTCATTTGCTTGGGGGATAAACCGCGTAAACCATCATTAGCCCCTAGTTCTAATAAAACCAGTGCCGGTTTGTGCTGAGCTAACAGTTTATCTATACGTGCTAAACCGCCGGCTGAAGTATCACCACTGATACTTTCATTAAAAATGACATAGGGTTTGTTTTCGCGTTTTAATTTTTGTTGTAATAAACTAACCCAGCCTTTTTTAGCATCTAAGCCATAAGCAGCGCTTATACTGTCACCTAAGACAACGATTGATTTCGCCATAAGCGTTGTTGAAAACATTATCATTATCAATACCAAACAGATTCGAAACATGTCAGAAACTCATATAAATATTATTGAAACAGAAAATCTAGGAAAAACAGTTCCTAGTTCTGATGGACTGCTGTGCATCTTGTCATCTGTAGACTTAATTATCACACAGGGGGAAAGTATAGCGATTGTCGGCACCTCAGGTTCAGGAAAATCTACTTTATTAAGTTTATTGGCAGGTTTAGATACGCCAACACAAGGACGGGTTAAACTAAAAGGACAAGATTTGACTGCTATCAATGAAGATGGGCGCGCCGCATTGCGTAATCAGTTAGTTGGTTTTGTTTTTCAGTCTTTTCAATTGTTACCCGGGCTAACTGCATTAGAAAATGTGATGTTGCCATTGGAGTTAAGAGCTGATAAAAATGCTAAAGTCTTAG
>CAYMPX010000271.1:0-3646 GCA_964392135.1 uncultured Methylomarinum sp. | reverse complement strand
GTCAATGTTTAAACTGAATAAAACTATTGGTTTCTAACTAGACGGGGTTTATCAACAGACATAATCTATTAATCCCAACTATGAATTACGACAAAAATCGTAGCAGCATCCGCCCTCGGCGCGATTGTTAAAGAAAAATCACCGAGGGAAGAACGCCTGCATATCAATTAATGGCAAGGAAAGCCGGTGCTATGACGTGTGTCATGTGTTGCATTATGAATTACTTCAATCGGTGCAAAGCCAACGACCATTAAAACAGTAAAACCGAGTAATGCGGCAGCGAGTGTTTGAGTTTTTTTAGCATAAGTCGCCGTATTGATTGAATCTTGTTTAATTAGAGTGTTTTCAGACATTTTCGTACCTTTAGAAAATAAACCATTGATTTGTTATGCGATAACGCCACAACTATTTTTTGATCATTATAAACGATAATACGATGGGTAAGGAATGTCCACAAAATAAACATTACCACTATCACCCGAAAGAAGGACTTTAGTCCCGCATACATCAGGCGAAGCGATCCTCACCCTTAGTCCCCCGGAGAAAACCAGCTCGCTACAACCTCAGGCGCACTAGAAAAATACCAATGGACATAAGAAATCCGTAAGTTTTTATATAATATGCCTTTATCTCCCCGTGAACAATCAAAACATGCCGGAAAATCAGTTTCCGTTTCTCTCACCGAATAATGAAACTCATGCCCTCTCACGCCACTGGCATCTTCTCTATAACCTAAAGAAGCCAATTTATCTTGCATTCGAGAACGGTAAGGTAAGATACTCGCCATAGACCATGCTCTACCCGTTTTATCAATTAATTGCTCGCCTAATAGCATACCCCCGCCACACTCGGCTAACACCGGCTTACCCGCCTGTACAAATTGATTCAGTGATAGCCAACTGCTTGAATGGGATAACTGCTCTGTATAAAGTTCCGGGTAGCCGCCAGGTAACCATACAGCATCGGCATCTTTAGGTACTGTATCGCCCTTTAGCACAGAGAAATAATAAATCTCTGCCCCCTGATCCGACAGCCAGTCAATATTGGCTTGATAAATAAAACAACAGGCTGCATCTTTAGCAATTGCAATCTTTTTAGCCAATAATAATTGCGTTTGCTTAGCCGGCAACAGAGCATAGTCCCCCTTATCAGAAAATGCCGCAAATAAAGCCTGTTTTTCAACATGAAAGAAAGGCTGAAAATCAGGCACTTCAAGCGAATCAGGCAGGGTTAGCCCTAAATGACGTTCAGCTAATGCAGGTACATTTTTTTCCATCCATGCTAATAAAGGCGGCATATTATAATCTGCTAAAAAGTCGCTTAATAGCGTGGCATGATGCGTACTCCCTAGCTGATTAGCAATAATTCCCGCAATTTTCACACCCATCTTATTGGCATAATCACAGAAACCGCTCACCAAAGGGACAATTGAACCACTCATGCCCCTTGCATCAACCACCAAAATAACCGGACACCCTAAGCCTTTAGCTAAATCCGCACTCGATCCATCCTGACCCACTCCCGTACGGCCATCAAACAACCCCATCACCCCTTCAATTAAGGCTAAATCGTTTTGTTCATAATGTGTATTAATAATTTGTTTAGAAGTTTGCAAACCCACCATGCGGGTGTCTAAATTATACGACACCTGCCCGGTCATCAATTGATGCC
This sequence comes from uncultured Methylomarinum sp., assembly GCA_964392135.1. Classification (GTDB taxonomy): domain Bacteria; phylum Pseudomonadota; class Gammaproteobacteria; order Methylococcales; family Methylomonadaceae; genus QPIN01. The sequence goes on along the minus strand of CAYMPX010000271.1, from coordinate 1,975 downwards.
AAAAAGGGTCCAGAAAATCAGGTCCGGCTTTAAACGAAATAATCCGTTGCTGATGTTGTTTTAGATACTGCAATAAAGCCAACATAACCGTAGTTTTACCACAGCCTGATTGAGTCCCGGCTAAAAGCGCTATTTTCATTAGCTCACTATCAATTATAAGAAAAACGCCATAGGGTATACAAAAACCAGCCTACCATCCACTTGAATCCTCGTCATCATCTACTTTAGGTTTAAAGCCTTTTGGAATTTTTGGCTGTTTAGCGGTTCTGAGCAGAACAAATGCACACCCAAAAACCAGACAAATTGCCAATAAAATAAAACCGAGTGCCAGCATAATTATTCCTCACCAATTACAATTTATATCTTCAACAATGCTAAAATAACATGTTATTGTTTAATAACATCAAAACCTAATGAAACAAGTCGAATTACTCTCCCCGGCGGGTACCCTAAAAAACATGCGTTATGCCTTTGCCTATGGTGCAGATGCCGTCTATGCCGGACAACCGCGTTATAGTTTGCGTGTGCGTAATAATGACTTTTTAGAAGACAACCTGGCAAAAGGTATTAACGAAGCCCATGCATTAGGAAAAAAGTTTTTTCTAGCAACCAATGTTATCCCGCATAACAGTAAAATTAAAACCTTCATGGCCGATATGGAACCTATTGTTGCCATGAAGCCCGATGCTTTAATTATGGCAGACCCCGGCTTAATCATGATGACCCGTGAAAGATGGCCTGAAATGCCGATTCATTTATCCGTACAAGCCAATACCGTCAATTATGCCACAGTTAAATTCTGGCAAAGCATGGGGATTGAACGCATTATTCTTTCCCGTGAATTATCGCTGGATGAAATTGAAGAAATCCGCCAGCAATGTCCCGATATTGAGCTAGAAGTCTTTGTTCACGGTGCCTTATGTATTGCCTACTCAGGGCGTTGTTTATTATCGGGGTACTTTAATCACCGCGACCCTAATCAGGGAACGTGCACTAATTCTTGTCGCTGGAAATACGATACCTTACCCGCACATGAAAATGCCGAAGGGGATTATGTATTAGATAATGCTGCCATTTCTATGAATGACATTAGCAATGCCAGTTGTGGCGGCGCGGAACGTCATCCTTTAGCGGATAAAACCTATTTCCTTGAAGAAGAAGGTAGAAAAGGCGAGTTATTACCGATCATGGAAGATGAAAACGGCACCTATATTATGAACTCTAAGGATTTACGCGCTATTGAACATATCCAGCGTTTAGTTGATATAGGAATTGATTGTTTAAAAATTGAAGGCCGTACTAAATCACATTATTACGTTGCACGTACCGCCCAAACCTATAGACAGGCTATTAATGACGCGCTTGCCGGGCGCGATTTTCAGCCCGAACTCATCGGTGTTTTAGAAAACCTGGCTAATAGAGGTTACACCGATGGTTTTTATCAACGTCACCACACCCATGAGTATCAGAACTATTTAACCGGTTATTCTAAAAGCCATCAGCAACAGTTTTGTGGTGAAATCAGAAGCTATAATCAAGAGACAGGTATTGCAACGATTGATGTAAAAAACAAATTTGCTGTCGGTGACACGCTTGAACTTATTTTACCCGAAGGCAACCAGGACATTACCGTGGAAAGTATGACCGACATGTACGACCATGATATGCAGGAAGCGGCAGGTGGCGGTTACGAAATTAAAATCCCGTTACCCAATGGCTGCCCACAGGGATTGTTATCTCGTTATATATAAACAAAACAACCACCTGCTGAAAGCGGGTGGTTGTTTTGTGTTGGTTGTAAATGCATCCCGAAAATGCCATTTTTTACATTTTTAAGCTACAATAAAATCATAACATATTGAATTTATTATCTTTAATATTTTATTTTCTATGATTTCGACATCCTGGTATTACCCTCTCCGCCAAGTATGAAATTTACCCACCCAACGCAATAATCCTTCGGGTGCATGTTTCC
>CAYMPX010000270.1:2217-3667 GCA_964392135.1 uncultured Methylomarinum sp. | reverse complement strand
TCTATCGTTAACCCAACATTTTCAGGACTCATCAATGTTGGGTTGCCAAAGAGACGGCAGCCCAACCTACGAGAGACTAAATAACCGCGCTGTCCTCAAGTGTACTAACTGATTAGCCAGCACCTAAAGCGCGCGGGCGCGCCTACAATAACACTACTTATTAAAGGTAGTTCCTGCCGTCACAGGCAATACAGGCATTTCCTGTTGTGGAAATTCACCGGTCAAAGCATCTAAAAAGGCCACAATATCTGCCACATCCGCTTTAGACAAATCTTTACCTAACTGTAACTTGGCCATTAATTTAACTGCCTTATCTAAACTTTTAACGCTACCGTTATGAAAATACGGTGCCGTTAAAGCAATATTACGCAGTGTAGGTACTTTCCATAGATGCTCATCGGCTGCTTTACCCGTTACTTCAGCTAAACCCTTGTCATCTTTAAAACCATACTGCGCTTCAAAATAACCATTCGCTATCACAGGGAATTTTTGGAATGTGCCTGGACCATTAAAAGCCGGTCCGCTATGGCAACTTGTACAACCCAAATCAACTGCTTTATTCATACCACGCACTTGTTGCGCAGTCATTGCAGATTTATTGCCCTTCACATACTTATCAAAAGGACTATTCGGTGTAATCAAGGTTCTTTCGTAAGCGGCAATTGCTTTAGTCGCGGTATCTTTAGAAATCGCATTTTTACCAAAGGCTTTTGCAAACGCAGTTTGATAACCTTCAATGGCTTTTAAACGCGCCACCACATCATCCCAGCTTTTCATCCCCATTTCGATAGGATTAGTCACAGGACCTGCCGCCTGTTCTTCCAGGCTAGCTGCACGACCATCCCAGAATTGCACTTTATTGAATGCCGCATTCCACACAGTTGGCGCACTACGACCCCCCACTTGACCACCCACACCCACGGAACCCGCACGATTATCTTCACCACCTAACATGGTATTATGACAAGATGCACAAGACACCGTCCCCGAAGAAGACAGGCGCGGATCATGATAAAGCATTTTACCCAAAGCCACTTTCTCAGCAGTGGTAGGGTTATCAGCAGGTGCAGGCGCCGTTGTAGGCAAGGCTTGAGCAAATGCCACAGAACTAGAACCAGCAAGTGCCAAAGCAGCTACTAGTGAACGAATTTTAAACATACTAATCTCCAGGTATTATTATTGTTAATGAACTACCGCTAAATTGTAAGGTATGATAACCGCGAGGTAAATCAAAAAAAAGGAACTCGCCATGTCTATCGCCGAAAAAATCAAATTATCCGAACAAGACTACTTAAACGGTGAAGAGACAGCAGAATTCAAACACGAATACCTAAAGGGTGAAGTCTGGGCTGTGATAAGCACCTTCTAAGAATGAATGATGCCTATCAAGACATGCAAGCATTTATGCTATTAAGTCCTGAACGCTATCAGCAATTATCAAAAGATGAAA
>CAYMPX010000270.1:0-2117 GCA_964392135.1 uncultured Methylomarinum sp. | reverse complement strand
CAAGCATTTATGCTATTAAGTCCTGAACGCTATCAGCAATTATCAAAAGATGAAATCCAGGATATAGACCAATATTTATATCGTTTTTCAAAACTCCAGGATGCGATAGGTGAAAAACTCTTTAAATTAATCATTAGCAAATATGATGAGCTCAGCGAAAAACGACCGTTTATTGATATTTTAAATAAACTGGAAATTATTAACAGTGCAGAAGACTGGAGAATCTTACGCCAAATACGTAATGATTTAGCGCATGAATATGATGATGACCCCGACAGAACCAGCAACCTGCTTAATACCATCTATGCGAAAAAACCCTTAATAGAAGCCATTTATTTAAAACTTAAAGCGCATAAGATGTAACAAAATGGCTCTTTAGCTTTGCCTCGCTCCCATGCGGGAGAGGCTGTGAAATAATGCAGGCTAAAGACCTGCACCCCATATTAAGATGCGTATGTTATTTCATGCACATTCCTTAAGAATTAATGCTAAACACGTCATCAAAAGGTGTCGGCTTATGAATACCATATCCCTGTGCATAATTAACCCCAATCTCTGTTAATAACGCCAAAATAGCCTCATTTTCCACAAATTCAGCAATGGTTTCTAAACCTATCACCTGCCCGATTTGATTGATTGACCGAACAAAAGCTTCATCAATATTATCATCGACAATATCTTTCACAAAATGCCCATCAATTTTTAAAAAATCCACCGGCAATTCCTTTAAATAGGCAAATGAAGAAAGCCCACTACCAAAATCATCTAATGCTATTTTACAACCTTTCTCTCGCAATCGAGACAAAAACGCTATGGCCTGATTTAAATTTGCAATAGCGGCTGTTTCAGTCACTTCAAAACAAAAACTACTGGCTGGGATCAGCGAACTATCCAATAATTCACAGATTCTTTCTAATAACACATTATTCGCTATTGACCCTCCCGATAAATTAATAGCCAGCATAAAGTTATCTGAGATTTTCTGGCTATTTTTGAGCAGGTCTAATTTCCTGAAAACGTTTTCAACCACCCAAAAATCCAGACTTTCAACTAAATTAAAGCGTTCTGCAGCAGGAAAAAAAGCGCCGGGAGGAATGATTTCCCCCTCATCCCCAATCATTCTTAACAAGACTTCATAATGGTTTGATACATTATTCAAATACCTTATATTTTGTATACGCTGCAAATACAATTCAAAACGATCATTATCCAGAGCAGTCTGTAACCGAACAATCCATCGCATCTCTTTTTGTCTAACAGCAGAAGCAGAAACATTAAGCCCATGAATATGTACTCTATTACGGCCACTCTCCTTGGCAAAGTAGCATGCAGCATCAGCCGCACTTAAGATTTCAGAGGCCTTCGCTTCTTCCCCGGTTATCGCTGCAACACCAATGCTAACCCCGATTTTAAACGATTGTGTTTGCCAGCCAAACCGAAAGTCCTCTACCGCTTGACGTAATGTGTTTGCGACTAAAAGCGCATGTTCCTCATCACAACCCTCCAGTAAAACACCAAACTCATCGCCGCCTAAACGTGCCAATAAGTCATTAGCCCGTATTTTCTTTTCTAATGTTGTGGTTACTTGCTTTAATAACTCGTCCCCCGCATTATGTCCGCAGATATCATTCACGACTTTAAACTGATCCAAATCTAAATATAAAAGATAATGTTTCGATTTATTCATTTTAGATTTTGCTAACAAGCCATCCATTTCACTTTCAAATTGCCGTCTATTTGCCAGTCCCGTCAACGGATCATGAAGCGCTTGCCAATTTAATTTTGCCGATAATGCTCTAGAACGCGTGACATCTCTAAAAACCAGGATTGACCCAAGTAATTCCCCACCATCAAAAATCGGAGCGACTGAATCCGTAATTGATAAATGAACATTCATCACACCGATCAAAATATGGTCATCATCATTAATAACCACCTTTTTCGACGCAAGACATTGCTGTACAGGACATAAAACAGGCTCTCTGTTTTTCTCATCAACCAACGTAAAAACCCGCTCAACCTGTTGTCCTTTTGCCGATATTTCATCAACACCTGTCAAGCGCTCTGCCACTGAATTCATAGACAAAACAATACCCTGTTCATCCGTAGTAACCACT
>CAYMPX010000269.1:0-3678 GCA_964392135.1 uncultured Methylomarinum sp. | reverse complement strand
TCGACTCCGAATCACGTCCGTTTCTAGTACTACCACCCGCTTTCTTATGAGCCATTTCTAAATCCTCTTGTGTTCGAAAATCTTAAGCAGTGATGCTAGTGATTTCAATTTCAGTGTAAGACTGACGGTGACCCGCTTGTCTGCGTGAATGTTTACGGCGACGGAATTTAATGATTTTAACTTTATCGCCACGACCATTTTCAGTCACTGTTGCAGTTACTTTTGCGCTATCAAGGTAAGGTGCACCGATTTTAATATCTTCGCCTTCACCAACCAATAGAACTTTATCTAATTCAACCGAATCACCAGCATCAGCAAATAACTTCTCTACACGAAGCTTTTCGCCCTCTTTAACTCGGTATTGTTTACCGCCAGTCGCGACAATAGCGTACATCGCTTTCTCCAAAATAATTATGTAAGTATATTTGAGGCCTAAGCCATCAAAAGACCGGCAATTCTATCGTCTTTCACCCAAGAGATCAAATCTCTTATTCTAATCTGATGAAATATTTGCGATTACTTGCCTTGCATGAGAAAGTACACGCTTTTCGAACCCCATTATATAGGATGATCTAAACGCTGTGGATATCCAATCGATTTATTCTTTAATTGAAGATGATATGTCGGCCGTCGATGCGATGATTCAATCTCGACTTCAATCCGACGTTGTCCTCATCAATCAGCTTGGTACATACATCATTAATAGTGGTGGCAAACGTTTGCGCCCTGCTTTAGCAATTTTATGCGCACGCGCATGTGGTTACAATGGCCAGCATCACATCAATCTTGCGACAATTATTGAGTTTATCCATACCGCAACATTATTACATGATGATGTTGTTGATAACTCTGATATGCGCCGTGGTCGTGAAACTGCTAATAATTTATGGGGCAATGAAGCCAGCGTATTGGTCGGTGATTTTTTATACACCCGCTCATTTGAAATGATGGTTGAAATGGAGTCGATGCGCTTAATGCAGATCCTTTCTCATACAACCAATATTATCGCTGAAGGGGAGGTTCTACAATTACTTAATTGTAATGATGCCGATACCAGCGAAGAAAGCTACCTTGAAGTGATTCATCATAAAACAGCTAAACTATTTGAAGCCGCAGGCCAACTGGGTGCTGTTATTTCGCAAAGTAGTACAGATGTCGAATTGGCAGTCGCAAGTTATGCAATGCATCTAGGTAGTGCATTCCAATTAGTGGATGATTTATTAGACTACAGTGAATCTAGCGAGACGATTGGTAAAAATATTGGTGATGATCTTGCTGAGGGTAAAGCGACATTACCACTCATTCATGCTATGAAACACGGTTCACCAGAACAAGCACACCTTATTCGTCATGCTATCGAACAAGGGCACCGTGATAAAATTGATGACATTATTACGATTATTGAGCAAACAGGTGCCATTGATTATACGGCTCAGCTTGCACGAAGAGAAGTTGAACAGGCAAAACAAAATTTAACGATACTGGATGATTCAGACTATAAAACAGCACTGATTAGTTTGGCTGATTTTGCTATTGAGCGTAAATTCTAATGATGGCGATCTGACATTAAAAACTGTTCAAACTGTGCAGAAGGTAATGGTTTAGAATAAAGGTAACCTTGAACATAATCACAGTCAGCTGAAAACAATAAATCACGTTGCTGCTCTGTTTCAACACCTTCCGCAATAACCTTTAAGCCTAGTTTATGAGCCATTACAATAATAGCCTCTGATAAAGCCAATTCATTAGAATCTGGCCTTAGATGGCGAATAAATAATTGATCTATTTTCAAATAATCAATATCAAATTTATTCAAATAAGCTAATGAGGAATAGCCTGTACCAAAGTCATCCAATGCAACTTGAATTCCAGCATCACGATAGTTTAATAATTTTTCTGCCACTATATCCTTATTTTCCATTAATAAACTTTCAGTAATTTCAATCACGATATTCTTACCTGCAACTTCTTGTTGTTCCATCATTGCAATTACATCACTCTTTTCTCTAAATTGAATGGGGGATTTATTAATACTTATCTGAAATTTAGGATCCTGTTTTTTGCATACTTTTACCTGTTGGATGGCTTGGTAAAATACCCACCTACCAATACCAATAATTAAGCCTGATTCTTCAGCTAGTGGAATAAATTTATCTGGGCTTATCATGCCTTTTTTGGGATGATTCCATCGTAACAATGCTTCTGCTTTATGGATCTTGCCCGTTTTTAAATGAATGATCGGCTGATAATAAAGCTCTAATTGCTTTTTGGCTAACGCATCACGTAAATCATTAAGTAGATTAAACCGTTCCCATGCGGATTGTTGCATCTTCTTAGTAAAATAACGAAAACAGCCGCGACCCGCATCTTTAGCCATATACATAGCTTGATCAGCATTTTTAAGTAAACCATCCACATCATGTGCATCATTTGGATAAAGTGTAATACCAATACTGGCTGAAATATAGGCTTTATCAGTGCCTAGCTGGAAAGGTTGAGTTAATGATTCAATAATATTATTAGCAATACGTTCAATACCAATAACATCACCAATATCAGTTAAAATAATTGTAAACTCATCGCCACCTAATCGTGCCACGGTATCTACATCACGCACACAATCGCTTATTCGTTTAGCCGCATCAACTAATAGTCGATCCCCAACTGAATGCCCAAACGTATCATTTACCTCTTTAAATTTATCTAAATCAAGAAAAAATAATGCTATCGGTTTATTGGTTCTATTTGATTTTTTTATCTCCTGCTGTAAGCGTTCGTCAAATAAGTTACGATTTGGTAATGCGGTTAATGCATCATAATTTGCCTGTTTTAATACCTGTAACTCTGCTTGTTTACGTGCCGTAAGATCAATATCGATGCAATACATCTCTGGAGAACCATTTACATCTCTACTCATTACATGACTTGAAAAAACATCAATAGGCTGATTATTTTTAGTCCTCAACCTGATCTCCCCGGCAGGGATGGCGACACCACCCGCCATCCATTGCTTCGTGCTATTGATCACGATATCGCGCATATCCTCGGGAATAATTAAATCCTCTAATCGCTTTCCTCTTGCTTCCTCAGCACTATATCCATATAAATCTTCACTGGCTTTATTCCAAAAATTAACACGACGATCTTTATCGTATCCTTGAACGGAAATATTGGGTAATTGCTCTAATAACTGTCTAAAACGTTGGTCACTTCGCTGTGCAAAAGCCTCCATCATTTTCCGTGCTTTTATTTCTTGACGTAAACGATAATTCCAATAGCTAAACAAACCCAATAATAGTGCAGCACCTAGACTATATTTAATAACGGTTTCTTTACGAATAACGTGGTCAACATTCAATCCCATCCAATGATTTTCCACTTGCTCTCGTTGTTCTGGAGTAATATTTGCTAAGGCTTTATTAATTATTGCGCGTAATTCTGGCTGATTTTTTATAATGCCAATCCGATAGCGACTCTGAATAGATGTTTGACCTGCAAACTGTACATTGATATAACCAAATTTTTTAATGGTATAGTTTGCTGTCACAGCATCGCCGACATAGGCATCTGCATCACCATTCACAAGTTTTTCTATCGCATCTGCAGTTGAATTAGCATAAATTAACTTAATCTTGGGGTAATCTCGTGCTAAAACTTCCGCGGTGAAATAACCTTGCT
>CAYMPX010000268.1:0-3704 GCA_964392135.1 uncultured Methylomarinum sp. | reverse complement strand
GTTGGGCAAAAGGGATAGATCCCCCCGTTTTACTTCACTGCCAAGTCTTTATAAAAAAAGATGAAAGTACAGGTATATTGTATCTGGTTTGCAGTGATATAACCTTGATAGAAGCAATCTACAAAAAACGGTGGAACGTGGAAGTCTTTCATAAAAACACTCAAATTTAATGTCGGTTTTTGGTGGGGTATATAAGTGAGTAAATGAAGAATTTAATAATACCCGGAAGTATAAAGTAGGTTTTATTCCATTTTAAGGCGTGAAAAGAGTTGCATAGCTTGCTATACAACTCTTTTCATAAGGCAGAAACGAGATAAAAATAGCCAGTTACAGCTAAAATCCCCGCCAATCAGTCTGCATTACTCTGGATGGGTAATGACTTCCGCTTTGCGTGTTTCGCCTTTACCGATGGTTAATAAATCCCAGACTAATAAACCTAAGCCTGAAGCAGTTACAAAGCCAAAAAACAGGCGCCAATTCATTGCAGTTAAAAACGAAGGATGAGTTTGTGCAGAAAAATAGCCATACCAGGTAGAGCCACCTATCGCACGCTCAAGAAATGATTGTTCATAACCGGCAATCAATAAGGCAATGGTCATACCAACTACGCCGATATTTAATAGTGCCAGTGCCCATTTCCAGCGCCAGGCATTGAGCGAATCAGTACCCATCCAGACATTGCCACGCCAATGTTGAATGGCAATATAAAAGAATGCGATATTAATCGTTGCATAAGCGCCAAAAAAGGCTAAATGACCATGTGAAGCAGACCATTGTGTGCCGTGAGTATATAAATTAATTTGTGGTAGCGTATGCATAAACCCCCAGACACCCGCACCAAAGAAATTACCAAAAGCATGGGCAATCAGCCATGCCATTGCCGGGTGGTTTGAGTTTTTAAATCCGCGTTCGCCTGAGTCATAAACGGCATGAACAACCATCGCCACTAAAGGAATCGGTTCTAAAGCAGAGAAAAAGCCCCCAATAGAGAGCCAGTATTCAGGTGTACCAATCCAGAAATAATGATGTCCTAAGCCTAAAATACCGGAGCCAAACATAAGGGCAACCTCTATGTATAACCAGGTAGTTACAATTTTACGGCTAACCCCTAAAACTGTCATCAATGACCAGGCCATGATCACTCCGACTAATACTTCCCAGGTTGCTTCAACCCATAGGTGTATTACCCACCACCACCAGAATTGTTCGTGGGTGATATTGGTCATATAAAACATACCCGCGACGTAGAGTCCAGCTAATGCCACTAAATCCAGAGTTAAAACACCGGCGATACCAGACCATTTACCATTACTAAAGGTCATGACCACATTGTAGAAGAAAACCAGCATTACGACGACGATGCCAATATCCGCCCAGCGAGGTGCTTCTATATATTCTCGACCTTCATTGATTAACCATAAAGTGGTGTCATTACCCGCCCCTATTTGTATGAACAGATAAACCAGAACAACTACGGCAATCGTTGCTGAAAATACCCAGAATCCTATAACACCAAATTTTAGACCAGCGATCTCAGTACCACTTTCATCTTCCAGGAGCCAGTATGTACAGCCTATAAAGCCATATAGCATCCATAAAATCATGGCATTAATATGTACCATGCGGTTAACGCTAAAATCCAGAATTTCATAAAGAAATCCCGGTGCAATAAATTGTATGCCAGCCAGTAAGCCAAATAGTATCTGGAAGATAAATAATATCACGGCTCCCTTAAAATATTTGACGGCTAATTTCTGACCTCCATTTAGAGTGCTATCATCAACACCCGCCCAGCTATGAAAGGATTTTAACTTATCTTGTATTGAAGGTTTAACAGTTTCAGTATTTGCACTCATAATTAGTCATCCTCAGCGTATATGGTTGTGAAATTATAAGGGAAGCCATTGGTATCAATACTCGACATCCATTTTAGGAAAGCAACAATGCCTTTTGCTTCTTCTTCGGTAATGCCTAGGTTCGGCATTTTACGACCCGTACCGAAGGTACGGGCATTTTTTTCAGGGTTCATCAAGAACGTCAGCATCTGTTCTTCACGTAAGTCAACAGTTAACCAACCCTGATCTAGCCAGGCTTTTGTCAAGTCAGGCGCATAATACGCACCATTACCTAATAAGGTATGGCAATTCATACAGTTTTTAGCCTGTGTGGTTTTTTTTCCTAAAGTCACAAGTTGTTCTGCTTCTTCTTCGCTGAACTCTTTGCCAAATAATAATTCTTCACCATCAATAACTGGCATAAATTTATGCAGTGATTCATCATACTGATAGTCAATTTTCTTATTAATCACAGTATAGGCAGGGACACGTTTGCCACCTGCAGTAGTCTGTTCTAAAGTATCGAAGGTTAAAACAACTAGAATTAAAAAGGAGCCAGCGGTCACCCACACGGCTACTTTTTTCCAGAAGGACTCGGAAGCCCATTGAGGTGTTTCACTCATTTTCTTTCTCCAAGGTAGTGATTAAATCAGAATCGTTATGAGTTTGTTTGCACAAATGCCAGATAGCAATAGGTGCGAAAAAATATCCAACGACCATTAGATAGGAAATAATTCTCCAGTATCCGTCTAGATTAGCGGCAAGCGTTAAACGGTAGACAGCAGCTAGCAGGATAAAATAAGAGGCATAGGCAGATAGCTTGATACTCAGTTTAGGATTAACTTTAGACCAGGCAAATAACAGAGCATAGCTGACCCCTGCCATAATAATGAGAGCTGATGAGAAAAAGGTAATAAAGAAATCTTTTAAAGCGACGGGTTCAATCATGTTTAGTGTAATATTGGGAGCTTAGGGTGTGTGCATGACACATTCAAATATTAAGTCATCTATGGTGTTTTTTTTGGACGGGTCAAAAAATGTACGCTACATTCTGACTCACTGATGTTACGCACTCATTACGAGTTACCAATAAGTTATACATAGCGCGGTCACTGATGTGGAGTTTATAGTGTTTTTAGTGGTTTCTCATTATTATGGAGTATAGAATATCTCACAATACGTCACTCCTGCATACTCTTGGCAGGAATCTATTGCTAAGTATAGATTACATTCGGAATGAGGATTTTCTCATAGGGTCTTTGTCTGGACATAATGAGAAGTTACTGTTTTTTGTAAATCATGCGTAACATCAGTGACTCAGATAAATGATGTTTTATCACATCATTAATTCAGATGGGAATGCCAGATTTAGGGAATTGCAAATTGATAGTGATTTGATCGTTCACTTCAGGTTATTGATTGTTTGTTGAGAATGTACCCCGAAAATGCTATTTTTTTACATTTTTAATGTCGAAATAATATAATAACCTATTGAAACTATTAGTTTTTATGTTTTATTTGTCATGATTTTGACAGCCTGAAACTGACCCCTCTCGTTGGTAATTCAGGATCTGTTCCCAATGCCTTCTTTTTTTTCAATTAGCTTTCTTTTAGATATTTCGATACAATTTTCGATATTATTTAGAAGTGCTATTAATTTTTTCCCCATTGCGTGCGCTAGATTTACAGGTACAGCATTTCCAATTTGTTTATATTGACTGCTGACTGAACCTATGAACGCCCATTCATCAGGAAATGTTTGAATTCTTGCATACTCTCTAACATTTAAAGGTCTTGTATCTTCAGGGTGGCAGCGTTCAGTTTGTTTTTGTGCAGGTGCGCAAGTTAAAGTTAAACTGGGACTATCAT
>CAYMPX010000267.1:0-3719 GCA_964392135.1 uncultured Methylomarinum sp. | reverse complement strand
ACCTGATTTTAAAATTCGGTAACTTTTATGAAAAACAGGAAAAATACGATAAAAACGTTATTTTCTGTTTTTCATACCCGCTCAATGTGAGTAATATATGAAAATCAGGGGTGTAGTTTAAATCAATTTTTCAGGTGATAATAGCCGCTCAATGTAAGTTTCTTCTGGAAAAATATCACATTATGCCAAAAAACTAATTAAAACAACATATTGAAACCTTAAGTTGGCGCATATGGGTGTTTCAGCAGATTATATTAGAGACGTTAAAGCCGTTTTCCCTAATGCAGGGTTTCATAAAATGCTTTGCAAAGAACAGAGGAAATGGTTGTTAAAACATCCGTTTAATCCTTTCCCCATTATAAAATGTAGGAGTTACGCATTGACAAAAAAGACCAATAAAATCAATTAATTATATCTTAAGAAATCACTTGGTAAAAAAGTAGAGCTTTCCGATTAAATTATATAAAAAAATATAACCCTATGATTTTAATAGGTAATTATTCTTGGTTTATTTTGCAAAATATTGTTTTTGGAGTATTTAATTTGTCAATGCGCAAGTCCTAAAATATAATAAAAAGCCTGTCAGCAATGAATATCTCTTGCCTTCTGTCTTTACTTATTGTTTGGTTTGCTATGTTGGCATCTCTTCGAAAGTGGGAACACTCTCATCCATGAAATCCCAACTGAGTTTTCTTTTGTTATAGACAATAAAGTCTGGTTTAAACCAGGCAATGTCTTTAACTGTTCCTACTGCAACGCCTATAATATTTTCGGCAGCACTATTAAAACCAAAAAGACGACTTCCACATGTTGGGCAAAAATGCCGAGTAATAGTTGAGCCACTGTCAGTCTTTGACGAATAACGACTGGTTTCACCTTCTATATCAACATCACTTTGCTTAAAAAATGCATTAGATACATGCCCTGTTCCTGATACCTTTTTGCAATCATCACAATGGCATTGCGCCATTCGTACTGGTTCTGAGAGAATAGTATATTTTACTTCTCCACATAAGCATTGCCCCGTTGCAAAGCTATTTTTTACCATCATCTTTTCTCCGTTTTAAAACTCAAATCAAATAGCTAAATAACTGCTGTTTGATCGACTGCCTGCTTCTACTTTAGTTCCTAATAATATTGCCTTTGCAATTTCTTCATTTGTCATTGCTTGATCTTCAAAATTCCAGGCACCATCCACGGCATGAACCACATTGACATAAATATTGTTTTTAGGTTGTTTTTCACCCGATAATTTATGAATAATATGAGTCGCTTCGTCAAAATAACCTTGCTGAACTTCTCTGTCTGTAAAAGTAAATGAAGGCACTTTCCATTCAACCCAAGCGCCAAATAATTCTTTTCCTCCTGAGAATGTTGCACTTTTGGGAAGAACATGAACGGTAGCCGTTATATTGGCTGTCATCACTTTATTGCCTGTTAAGCCATGATGTTTCAGCATAGCATCGGAAAGTTGAGCAATGGCTTGTTTTTCTGAGCCGACGGGTAAAACACCTTCTGTCAATGTGAGCGTTAATGGCATTGTATTCTCCAGTTTTTAATTTGTGTATTTTTGTCTTGTGCTTGGCACGATGACTCTAGTAAACAGAATCATCCTGCTTTAATAATAATTAATTTCTTTGCTTACTCAGTTCTGCTAATTCTTCAATGGTGTATCTTGGAATAATATGTTGTGGACAGTTTTTATCCCAGGTTTCTACTTTAATAATAAATGCACGTTCAGCTTTTCCTTTGTAACCAGAGTCTGAAAGCTTTTCAATGAGTTTTTGGTCACCTTCTATTACCTCAGCAGTACCCCATATTTTAATTCTGGTTTTAGTGGGGTAATCCATAAGGAACAGGAATACTTTATTGTTATCTTCCAAATTACCGTAAGAAATATATTGGCGATTACCCTTAAAATCAGCAAAACCCAGTGTACGATCATCAATGACTTTTAAAAATCCTTTTGCACCTCCACGATGTTGAATATAAGGATATCCTTCACTATTAACCGTTGCCATATAGAATGAATCACGCTCGGCGATAAAACCTGCTAACTCTTCTGTAATATGATCAGGCCACCAGTCTTTCTCAACTCTTGCATAAGAATTCCTTGAACCATGACTGGTTTGAATTGCTTTAACGCTGTCTGTAAAGGCAATATCACTGGCATACTGTTTCATGATGGTTCTCCAAACTTTGTTGTTTAGAATCACCGATACTCAGTCATAAGTTTCGGTGACCTAATTTAAATGCTTATTTTTTATCTTTTAGAAAACGTCTAATATGTTCTGCAATAGCTTGCTTGTCTTCTTCCAGAGCAAAATGTCCTGTATCTAAAAGATGAAAATCAACATTTTTTATATCTCGTTTGTAGGGGTGAGCACCTGCTGCTGGAAATATCTCATCGTTTTTACCCCAAACAATTAATGTAGCTGGCTGATATTTACGGAAGTATGCTTGCCATTTTGGGTATAGAGGAGGATTGGTTCCATAGCTATAAAAAAGCTGTAGTTGAATAGCTTTATTTCCTTCACGATCCAGTAGTGCTTGAACATGATTCCAAGTATCGGGATTGATGTCTTCTACATTACGAACCCCATTAGTGTATTGCCATTTTGTTGCACCCAAGGTTAATAGAAAACGTAGCGCCTCATCATTTGTCATATTGGGTTTCTTGTAGGCGGCTTTTACGTTTTTCCACCAATCATTATCTAGTCCCTGGTTCACAGCTCCACGGTCTTTCCAATACGCTTTAATCGGTTCCCAAAAATTATTATCTAGGCCTTCGTCATAGGCATTTCCATTCTGAATAATCAACGATTCAATTCGTTCTGGATATTTCGCTGCAATACGGAAGCCAATCGGTGCACCATAATCCATTAGATATAAGCTGTATTTTTTTAGTCCAACGGTATCAATGAATTTATCAACTACGTTAGCCAAATTATCAAAGCTATAATCAAATTTATCAACAGCAGGCATCGAACTGTAACCATAACCTGGGTAATCAGGGGCAATAAGATGGTATTGATCAGATAATTCAGCAATCAAACCCCTAAACATATGAGAAGAAGTGGGAAAGCCATGCAACAATAAAATAGTGGGATGGTTTGGATTCCCTGCTTCTCGGTAAAAAATATCTAAGCCATCAATTTTAACGGTTTTATATTTAACCCCATAAGCAGGTTCTGATGCATAACTTACTTGTGATAACCCAAGGTTAAAGATCACACTGATCAAAATAACCTTTAGTAGGGTTGCTACAGTTGTTTTCATGGTTTCTCTCCAAAATAGTTAAGTTTCAATATAACTATTGCAGGAGCTGTGCCATAAAAACAAACAGCTATTAATGTATTTTATAACAACAACCTATAGAATAATAACAGCTAAAATAAAAATATCTAGCACTGATAAATAAACGAAATATCGTAAATTGGCGATATTTTGTATTTTATACCGACCCTTAACTTTCTCTCCAGTGATAACTACCTTGTGATATTGGAATAATTTCGAATATATTCATATTCTTTTTTGTTCAGAAAATCATTAGAGCTTTATCGTTTCAAATAAGTGCTTATCAAAATACTCATCATTTTTAAATATTGCTTTTTTAAATAATCCCTGTTACAAATAACTACATTTTTTAAAAACATACCCATGGTATGGCTTAATAATTTGCGAGTAAAGCGGTTCGTCAAATGGAAAATATCACGCGC
>CAYMPX010000266.1:0-3733 GCA_964392135.1 uncultured Methylomarinum sp. | reverse complement strand
CTGGTTTGTGTGTTCCAGGTTAAATTTTTACTATTTAATGTAAAAACACGCACTATTTAAAAAATAGTTAGAAGTGGCAATTCATCCCCCTCAGCTAAAGACTGACAGGTTTTCTTGCCACAAAATTTATAAAAATTTTAGTTTGAGCCGGATCAGCGTAATTAATCAATGAAAATACTTAGCCTTTATTTTAAAAATATCAATTCATTGGAAGGCGAAAGTCGAATTCATTTTGATCAATCACCTATTGTTGATGGCGGTGTGTTTGCAATTACAGGGCCGAATGGTTCGGGTAAATCCAGTGTATTAGATGCGATTACTTTAGGGTTATACGGGGAAACATTTCGTTTCGACCGACCCGCAGAGCATGTGATGACTAAGGGAGAAGCAGAAAGTTTTGCCGAAGTTGATTTTGCATTAGGGAATAATAAATACAGAGCAAGCTGGCGCGTTAGTCGTCAACAAGGTAAGGCGGCTGGCGGGTTATTACCTGCGGTAATGAAACTGGTTAATGTGAATAAAAATGAACAAGTTTTAGAAGACAGTGTTCAAAAAGTACGTGAAAAGATGCTGGAATTAACCGGAATGGATTTTCATAAATTCAGTAAATCAATGGTATTGGCGCAAGGCGATTTTTCTGCATTTTTAAATGCGCTGGACACTGAGCGTATGGATATTCTGGAGAAAATCAGTGGCACGGATATTTATGCCGACTACAAACAACAGGCAGAAGATAAGCGCAGTCAAGCTCAGACTCGGTTACAACAGCTAGAACAAGACCTTAATGCGATTCCTGTTATGGATACTGCAACCACTGAGGCAAATAAACATGATTTAGCTGATTTTAAACAACAACAGCGGGATTTTGACAGTGAGCTGAATGAGATAGAGCAACAACTAGGACAGGCGCATAAACTCACTGCGTTAGAGGATAATATAAGCTCACTGACTAAGCAGCAGCAACAACTGGGCAGTCAGAAAGCTGAAAACCAACAACAGCTTGAAGCTATTAATAGCTCACAAAATTTACTGAGATTTGAGAATGAGCTCACTGAACTGGATGATAAAACGGAGAGTCGTCAGCAAAGTAAAAAGACGCTCAATGCTTATCGTGCTGAATTAGAATTGTTGCAAAAACAGCTTAAATCGTCAGGCTTGGATGAAAACAGTACGGTCAGTGATAAAACCCCGGCAGAACAAAAAAGCAGTATAGAAGATTTAAAATTAAAGCAGAGTGAATTGCAGTTTGATTTGCCTGAACAGACGGCACTATTACAGTCACTCAATCAGAAAATAGATGAAAAAAGATCTGTTTTAAGCACAACGGAAAGCTGGCTGCAATCACATGCTGTGGATGAAAGTTTACTGGATAATTTTCCTGAAACGGGGAAATTAAAAAACCTGCGAGTTGAACTGGCAGAATTAACAGCAAAGCAGAAGAGTTATGCTAAATGGTCTAAAAGCACCACAAATGAATTAAAAAAGAAAAAACAAATCATAGCCGGACTTAATAAAAAAGAGACTGCGTTAAAACAAGATATAGAGAGTGCTGAGAAGACATTATTAACCCTGGCTGATGGATATTCTTTACCCGATTTGCAAGATATGGCGTTGGAGCAAAAGGAACGTGTTGCTAACTTTTTAGAGCTTTATGATTTGGCGGCTGTTAATGCAAAACTTGGTAAAAAAGGTCTGTTTGGGCTGTTGTTTTCCCGAACTACAGGCAAGGAAGAAACGCAGTTAAAAAAGGAACGTGAGCGTTTACAGTTAGAAATTGGACGTGAACAAAATATTGTCAAGACCTTGGAGCAAGCGGTAATTAATGAAGCTTTATTACAAAAAATGCAAGCCGATAGACCGCATTTAGTGGATGGAAAAGCCTGTCCTTTATGTGGCGCTTTGGAACATCCTTATTCTAAACACGCCCCTGCCGTATCAAATTCTAAACAAGTATTAATTGATCAACAGAAAAAGCTTAAGACATTAAAAGCAAATGCAGAAAGTCTTAGCAAGCAGATTGTTGCTGTGCAAAATCAGGCAGAGAAAGAGGATAAAAAAGACAGTCAATTACAGATTGTACGTTCACAATGGAATAGTTTAGCGAATAGGCTAAATATATTAGGTGGTGAACTGGCCATTGATAACCTTTCTTTTATGAAAGATAAATTAAAGGATGAGAAGAAAGAGCTAGGTCGTATTAGTCGTTTATTAAAACAGCTTGAAAAACAGCAGGCGCAAGTGACTCAAGCCAAAGAAACGATTGAAATTAATGAACATGCATTAAAGCGAGTGACAGAAGAAGCAGAGATATTAGAAGCTGAATGGGATAACCGTCCTCAAGAGTCCATTGGATTAGAGCAAGCTTACCAAAAATGCCAGGCAGCAGAAAAAATATTGACTGAAAAAGTGCTTGAGCAATTAAAACAGCTTGCTGAAAAGATGCCGGCTAAAGGCAAAGAAGATGCTTTATTTGAAAGGCTAAATAGTCGAAGACAAGCGTATCAAATGCGAGTGTTGCGTCAAAAACCGCTAGCGGAAGAAATAAAGCAACTGGAAGAAAAAATACAGGAATGTGAAGCTAAAGTCTCGGAAATAAATCAGGCGATTAAGCAATGTTCGGCATCTGTTCAGCAAGGAGAAATGGCGGGTTTGCACTTGTCGTTAGTGGAAAAGCAAAAATTAATTGCGGACAAAGAGGTGACTTTTGCTCAGCAAGAATCTGAGTTAGCCACTTTAACACAGCAATTACAAGACAATGTTAAAGGCTCGGTCGGTGATTTAACCCGATTAAGAGAAACACTGGCATTAATGAAGCGTCAGCCAGAGATACAGCAAAAACAGGCGGAGTTAAATCAGGCTATAGCAGATATCCATGCTAAACAGGAGAAATTACAGGCACAGCTAGAGACTGAGCAAGCCATTACGTCGACTGAAATCACCGGGGAAGAACTGCTTTCTCAGCAAAAATCGCTTAAATTAAAGCGGGATATTGCAAAACAGGAAGTGGAATCACTGCAAAGTAAATTGAATAAGCAAGACAGTTTGCGAGAAAAACATGAGGCGATTTTAGCCAAATTAGAGGGACAAAAAGTCGTATTTGAAGCCACAGAAGCCAATGTTAAATTAGTTTCTGATGAAAATGCCATGAATTTCAGGCGTAAAGTACAGCAAGAAATGGCTGACAAATTATTGTCTCAAACCAATCAGGTGTTAGAAAAACTGAGTGGGCGTTATTATCTGCGTGCGGCAGAAAGCGAACAGGGGTTAGCGTTAGAGATAGAAGATACCAAACAACACAATGTACGAAGACTGCCTAAGACATTATCGGGTGGAGAGAGTTTTATTGTTAGTCTTGCGCTGGCGTTGGGGCTGGCTGAAATGGCAAGTAATGAACATGCGGTTGATTCGTTATTTTTAGATGAAGGTTTTGGTAATTTAGATGCAGACTCGCTTTATTTAGCAATGACCACATTAGAAAGCCTAAAGGCACACGGTAAGGTGGTCGGTGTCATCTCTCATGTTGAGGGGGTGCGTAAGCGGATTAAAACGCAGATTGAGATGATTAAGAAGCCAAATGGTCTCAGTGCGCTGAAGCAAGTGTCTTGATTTTTTTTAGTTTAATTCTGGTGTGGCGTTGTTTGATTTTACTGTATAATAAATTTTCTTTAGAAAGCAGTTGCCCTCAATCTTGAGTAATGTATACAAAGTTTTTTAATCTTACAAAAAAACCCTT
>CAYMPX010000265.1:0-3762 GCA_964392135.1 uncultured Methylomarinum sp. | reverse complement strand
CAAGGTTTTGCTACCCACGTCGAAGCCAAGTCGCCCCCAAGAGGCTGTATTATACCTTATTTATCCATAGACTGCCATTTCAATTTAAAACTTAAAGATAGCAATATGCGAGATTTCCTCGTTTCCACGCTCCCGCGATGGTCGGAGTGTCGCTGTTGCAGGGAACATTCGGCGACCGTGGGAATGCAGACCGAGCTAGATATAAGCACCGTATGCGTTCCCACCGAGGACGGTGGGAACGAGAGATTTAAAAATGTGAGGTTAGCATGATTAACATTCCTCCGATTACGCTATCGCTAATCGGAGCTACAAGTTACGAGTGTTAACCGGAGTTACGGGTTCACTGAAAATGAGTCAAACTAATTGGCATTATCAACTAACATTCTTTGTAACTGCGGGTTATTTTCTTTTGTTTTAAAGTTATCCTTTTCCGTATCACAGCGTGTAATTAATTCATTTAATTCTCTAGTTAAGCTCTGATGCTGCTTTTTTAGTGTATTAATACGTTGCTTTATATCTAAATCAATCGTTGCCATTGCAATATCCAGACCTTTATAAAGTCCTTTTAAAGCTGCTTTTTCTAACGAGGGTTGCATTTTCTTGAGTATAAAATAAGGCACTAACCAACTGAGTAATATGAGCAGTAAACTATGTACCATAAAATTAACGCCTAAAAATGCCTCACCTGTCATGGCACTGTTATAGTAGCCTTGAAGGACTTGAAAGCCGACTACACTCATGGTAATTAGCGGTAAAAGCAACTCACAGACATAGGCAAGTTTTAGTAGGGTTCTTTGCACTAGATTACCCGGCGTAACTAATGATTGCCTACAGGCCAATTCTGTTTGGGTGCAAATAATCTTTTCCGATTGTTTACGAACAGCTAATAAACGCGCTCTTAGTGGAATAACCGGCAGACCTTGTTGATTGGCATTTAAAATCAAGTCGTCCAGATAATCATTAAACCGACTTTGCGCCCACTCATCCCATAGCGTTATTTTGTGCGCTTTTATCTTCCCTTTAGCAAACGTGCTGGCTGTCTGTTTGATGGGCCAATCAAAACCTTGCTTTAAAGTCTGCTGTGTTTGCGTCCATTGTTCAGTCTGGCTCTTTAATAAACGCGAAAAACTCCGCTCTTCCCCCAATGTTTGCAAACACTGTTGTAAATTTTGTTTTAAATTTTGTTTTCGTTGCTGCGCGCCACGTAACTCAAGTTGTTCTACCGTATTTTTATTGGCTAATGTATCAATTGCAGTTTGCAACAAAGGTAATTCATCATCCGCTTCTTGGTTAGAAATTGTCTTGTAAATGAGCGGCTGGTTAAAGCCTGCTTTGGCTAATTGTTGTTTAAAGTCTTCATACTGTGCTGTTTCACCTCTGTCCCATTGATTCATCACAAACAGCCAGGCATGACTTGCACCTTGAGATAACAATAACTGCCATGCTTTATTGTCTCTATATCTTTCAGGACTGACAACATAGATCAATACATCAATATATGGTAACCATTGCATAACGATGTCTTTGTTTTTTTCTTCGGTACTGTCAAAATCAGGCATATCAATCCAGATAACCTTTTCACTCACAGCTTCATTATGTTGTGAGATTTGAATTTGTTGTAAGGGAAATTTTTCGTCCAACTGATAGAGGTTAATTGATTGATGATAAAACAAGGTCACTTCATGTGAAGTAGGTCTTTCTACACCCGCTTTGGCAATCGTTTTCCCTGCTAATTTATTCAGCAAGGAGCTTTTACCGACCCCGGTTCCTCCCATAAATGCGACAACCAGCGGTCTTTCTTTGCTGTTGATAAATAACGCATTGGCACCTGCCGTATCTTCTGCTAATACAGTTGATAATGCTGCTTTATCCAGCCAGCCTTCAGACGCGGCTTGTTGCACCCATCGTTCCATATCAGTGAGCAAGTTAGAATATTCGGAGACCATGTTTTTTCTCTTTACGTTGTTGTTCAGCGTGCTGTAATAGCTCTATTGAAATATTAAATCGATTTTTATCAGAAAGCTGTTCTGGTAATACATATAATGCTTTCTTTAAACAATCAGTAAATAACTGCTTCTTCACTGTGCTTAATTGATGTTGTTTTAACTCGGCTTCAGCATGTGTCATATAACTGCCTATGGCACTTTCTGCTAATAGCGATGTTATTGATAGCATTGCCGGGGTAATCACTAAATCATGCAGTCCAATCCCTCCCGTATGTATCACTAACGCCATAGCAGCTGCATCGGTTGTCACCCGAGTGGCTCTTAAACTATTCAATACCACAGGTTGTTCAGATAATTTGTTATAGAGTCGATTAGCGGTCGCTTCTACCTCTTGCTGAAAAGAATCGCTATAATTATCAATAGCATTTGTATAGTCACTTAATAGCGTATTACGTTGCTGCCTTAACAAACAATACGCCTCTTTCCACCAGACATGCTGCTTGCTGTCGGAGTCAATTTTCACCAGTAAGCTTTCAGCCAGTGAAATGAATAAATGCGTTCCAATTTGCTTTAATATCACTTCTTCTTTAGCCACTGAGGAGGATAAATGTTGTTTCCCCAGTGCCATCAGTTTTCTGACCGGCCAGGTTAAAACACGACGTGTTTTTGTTAATACTTTTGAAATACCTGGAATTTCTAATAAAGCCAGTAATTCAACCAAGGCATTTTGAAAGGTATCGTAATAATGCGGATGATTCAAATAATCTCTTTGATAGTCTTTTAGTGCCTGTTCAATACTTTGATCAACCAAATCACCCCATAAACGTGTTGCCTCATGTTCTGCAACCACAGGTTCCAGCCAGCTATGCCAATATTTGTTAATTAATTCGTTTTGATATGCAAAATGCGTATGTTGAGAAAGCGGCTTTTCTATTTGAAAAAACAATTTGCTGCTTGATAAAGGCCAAACGGGTAAACCCGTTTGTTTTTGATAGTGCAGTGGAATAACCTCAGGAAATGCGTCTTTTCTAGCCTGCTGCCATTTTTCTTTTAAAGATCGAATAATAATGTCTTCTGTGCCTTCCGTCAGTTTATTTACACAGATCAGTGTAGGCTGATGAAAGCATTCAATGGTGGACATCATTTCCCATACGGCCTGATCCGCATATTTTTCTTTACTGACCACCAATACCACAATATCTGCCAAGGCAATGGTTCTTATCACACCTTCACGGTAATCAACGGAATCTATTGAATCAAAATCGGGAGTATCCCAGAATACACAATCAGGTAATAAGGCAGTTTTACTATGAATTTCTGTCAGGGCATAGCAATCATGTCTATTGGGTTTTAAATCACTGAGATTTAATTGTTGAAAACGACCAAAATAGTTTTGTAAGCCAATACTTTCTTCTCTCCTGGTATTACAACAAAAACCCTGTGGATGTACGGTATAACCCGCAAGAGGACTGACCCCCGCACTTTGACTATTTAACAGTAAATTGGATACTGAACTTTTTCCCGCTTGAGTCGGGCCAATAATGGCTATTTGCAAGGGCGTTTCAGGTGAGCTATCAAGTAAGTAGCCTTTACGGATAAAGGCTTCAGTAAATATGAGCTGTTCTAGCCGTTGCTGATATAAAACACCGAGTGGATCATCTATTTTTAAGTTGGCGATAACAGCTTGATAACGCTGATTTAATAATTGGACAAATTCCAGCATAAAATATGAGCATCGGTTTATAATGTCCGCGTATTTTACTTTGTTTAAAAACCTGGCGTAGTTAAATTATAAAAAAAAATCAGGTTTGTTAAT
>CAYMPX010000264.1:0-3802 GCA_964392135.1 uncultured Methylomarinum sp. | reverse complement strand
ACCAAGATAGTGGATCATCATTGGTACGGCAATATAAGATGCGATTACAGCACCTGCTTTATAAAGCACCGTGTTTTTTATTTGTCGAAAATAGTTATATGTACGGGCTTTAGTTGTTGAACTCATTTTATAAAAGCTAATTTAATTAATCTTCATTTCATTTGGGTATAGTTAGCGGGTTAAAAGTTGTTACCGCTCTTTGAATTCAGATTGTTATTATTAATGTAAGCGAGAATATTTTTGAAAATATTAGGTATAAATATTATTCCTAATGCATTTTGTTCAATTCGCCTGACTGGATCTACGCGTTTGTTAGGACAAAGTATACCGTATACCCAGACTAAAATGACAAAATGTTTTCTACATTATTTAGATATTTCAAATATTTGTTTCCTTTCTATTTAACCTCGATTTTTGATACTATTGAACTCATTAAATTAAAAATATTGAAAACAATGAATATACTCGGCATATCCGCTTACTATCATGACAGCGCGGCAGCATTAGTCATCGATGGTCATATCATCGCTGCAGCACAGGAAGAACGGTTTACTCGCAAGAAACAGGATGCGGGCTTTCCTGCCCATGCGATTAAATATTGTCTTGAAGAAGCGGGAATCAAATTAGCGGAGGTGGACTATCTTATTTTTTATGATAAGCCATTGGTAAAGTTTGAACGATTGATAGAGACTTATTTGTCCTATGCGCCTTCTGGCTTCAAATCTTTTCTGGCATCGATGCCGATTTGGTTGAAAGATAAACTTTATCTTAAGGCAACCTTGAAAAAGGAATTTGAATCTATTTTGGAGGCTGAATCATCCAATACGGGTGATATTCCAGCGCTGTTATTTAATTCTCACCATAAATCACATGCCGCTTCAGCATTTTATCCCAGCCCATTTGAAAAAGCGGCGGTATTATGTCTGGATGGTGTTGGAGAATGGGCAACAAGTTCAGTTTGGTTAGGCGAAGGTAACAAACTGGATTTGCAGTGGGAAATTAATTTCCCGCATTCATTGGGCCTACTCTATTCAGCATTTACTTATTACACTGGCTTTAAGGTTAACTCTGGTGAATACAAGCTAATGGGGTTGGCACCTTATGGTAACCCCGTTTATGTCGATCTGATTCTAGATAATATATTAGATGTAAAGGAGGATGGTTCGTATCGGCTTGATATGAGCTATTTCAACTATGCAACAGGTCTGACCATGACAAATGAGAAGTTTGACCGTTTATTTGGTGGGCCCGCACGCCAAGCAGAAAGTGAAATAACACAACGGGAAATGGATTTAGCACGTTCTATTCAGGTTGTAACGGAAGAGATTGTGTTAAAACTCGCCAAAAATATCCATCAGGAACTGGACGTAGATTATCTCTGTCTTGCTGGTGGCGTGGCATTAAACTGCGTATCAAATGGTAGATTATTACGAGAAGGGCCTTTTAAGGATATATGGATCCAACCTGCGGCTGGCGATGCTGGAGGTGCTTTAGGGGCGGCATTGACAGTTTGGCATGAACATTTAGATAAACCTCGACATGTTAATCAGACCGACTCGATGCAGGGCTCATATCTTGGCCCTAAAAGTAGTGAGCAAGAAATTGAAGCCTATTTAGAATCTATTAATGCACAATACGAAAAACTAGATGATGATAGCTTGATGCCTAGGTTGGCAACGATCCTTGATTCAGAAAATGTTGTCGGCTGGTGTCAGGGGCGGATGGAGTTTGGTCCACGTTCATTAGGTGGACGTTCAATTTTAGGGGATCCACGAAGTCAGAAAATGCAATCAGTGATGAACCTTAAAATTAAATATCGTGAATCATTTCGGCCGTTTGCCCCCGCAATAAAAGCAGAGAAAGTCTCCGAATGGTTTGAAATTGATAGAAAAAGTCCTTACATGCTGTTAGTCGCGCCAGTGAAGAAAGAAAAATGTTTGGCAATGACGGAAGAACAAAACAAGTTATTTGGTATTGAGAAATTGAATATTCCACGTTCAGAGATCCCAGCGGTAACGCACGTTGATTACTCTGCGAGAATTCAGACTGTTGATCCGCAAACAAACCCACGTTTTTATCACTTACTGGACGCCTTTGAAAAACAAACGGGCTGTCCGGTACTGGTTAATACATCATTTAATGTACGCGGCGAGCCGATTGTGCGTACTGCAGAAGATGCTTATCGCTGTTTTATGCGTACAGAAATGGATTACCTTGTGTTAGAAAATTATTTGTTAAGTAAAGACAAACAACCACAATGGACAGAAAAAGAAGATTGGCGTGAAGAATATGAACTGGATTAAACGATGAGTGCTGACATTGAACAACTAGATAAACAAGGTTACCGTAAATTTGGGATTGTAACTGGGCTTGTCTTGCTCGGTCTATTTGGATTGGCTATTCCTTATTTATTTACATTAACTTATCCACGATGGCCATGGTATATAGCATCAGCTCTGATTTTTTTCGCCTTATTTCTTCCAATGTCTCTCCGGTATCCTTATGACCTTTGGATGAAATTTGGTTTGGTAATGAACTGGATCAATACTCGGCTTATTCTGGGCATGTTATTTTTTGTCATCTTTTTCCCTGTTGGGTTATTGCTAAAACTATTTGGCAAAGACCCCATGCATCGACAATTAGATAAAAAACGGTCATCGTATCGTGAGTTCAATGAGCACGATTCAAAAACAAATTTGGAGAAACCATATTAATGTTGGATTTACTAAAAGATCTATGGGGATTTATGCGGGCTAGGAAAAAATTCTGGCTAGCACCGATCATTATTATTATGCTTCTTCTAGGCGCATTGATTATTTTTGCTCAAGGTTCTGCTATTGCACCGTTTATCTATACGCTGTTCTAAGAATAGAGTCTATGTGATAACCCATGGCTGTTCAGTGTGCAGTTTCTAGAATGAATAGTCTTGGGTATAGAGAATCTGTAACCATTTGATGGAAAAGGGAATGAGTATTAAAAAAATATTACGAGATTTATTAATCATCCTGCTAGTAACGTTTGTTTTATTAGCCCTGATTGAAGTATCACTGCGACTCTTTTTCCCAGAATTAAAGAATATCCGCTATGCACCAGGCTCGTTAGCTTTTGAATATAACAAGGATTATTTAGTTGCCTTAAAGCCAAATGTCACAAAAGAATATCGAAAAATTGAACAAGATGAACATGGCATTGTCACATGGAAAACAAATTCAATGGGGTTTCGTGGGCCAGAGATAGGAGAAAAAAAAGGAAGTAGAGTCATTATTTATGGTGACTCAAATGTTCATGCACGCTTTTCTCCTTATCAAGAAACGTATCCTGCGGTTTTACAAAATTTGCTACACAAGCAAGGAAACAATGTTCAGGTTATTAATGCCGGCATGACGGGTTCAGGCCCAGATCAAAGTTTGCTTCGATTGTATGATGATTATAAAAAAGTGAAACCCGATGTCGTTATTTTTCATATCTTTGTTGAGAATGATTATGGCGATATTATCAAAAACCGTTTATTCAAATTATCTGCCAACGGAACGCTGATCAAAAGTGGTTTTCCAGTTACGGTAGATCAACGATTTACCTCACTAAAATATAAAATTGTCAAATTACTACAACCCTTTTATATCCAAGGTGCAATCTATTATTTAGTGAAAAAGTTTCACCAAGATCATGAAGCTTCGCTTTCTCAGGAAGAAAAAAAGGAAAAGACATTACGTTTAATTCAAAAAATTAACAAGGAAGCCAATACAATTTATAGCAAAGACTTACCTCGGCAATTTTCACATTTTAAAGATTATTATGATAT
>CAYMPX010000263.1:0-3811 GCA_964392135.1 uncultured Methylomarinum sp. | reverse complement strand
GTAGCTCCGGTTAGCGGTAGCGTAATCGGAGCTACAAGTTACGAGTGTTAATCGGAGTTACGGGTTGACAATGGGGATCACTTTAAAGTTAAATTGTCTAAATTAAAGAATTTTTCAAGAGTGCCGATACACTGGAAGCAGTATTTTATTAAATATTCAGGAGAATAATATGTCTATTTCATCTATTTCAAATTCATCCACTCAATTAGCGCAACTCTCACAAACTAAGACCGAAGGGAAAATTGAAGGAAACAAACCTGATGGAGATAGAGATAAAGATGATTTGTCTCAATCGAATGCAATTACGCAAAGCTCTAGTGCTTTACAAACAACTGGAAGCATTGGTCGTAACCTCAATATTGTTGCATAACCAGGTCTTTAACAGACACTAACCCTTGTGATTTTAACAGGATTGTTTAGAAGGGCTACACACTTAAGACGGGGCAGAGTCTCGCCATGAAGGGCATGAAGCTAATAAAAAAAATTAAACCTTCATATACTTCATGGTAAAAAATAACCTCGCCCTGAGTCTATATTCTCTCAGGTATTCCGTCTTAAGTGCGTAGCTAAATTCTGCTTAAAATCAACATCTTTTTTTCTTAATTCAGGGGGGGGGTAGGTGAACGGTTACAAACTGACAGAATCAACTGTAAAATATTTAAAAAAACTGAATTATCTTCATTTCTCGTTCCCACACCGTCGCCGAATGTTCCCGACAACGGCGACACTCCGATCATCCGTGACCATCGCAGGAGCGTGGGAACGAGAAAAATTAAAAGTAGGTTATATTTGCGTTGAATGACTGTCCTTAATATTAAATGAACACATAAATACACC
Source organism: uncultured Methylomarinum sp. (assembly GCA_964392135.1). Lineage (GTDB taxonomy): Bacteria > Pseudomonadota > Gammaproteobacteria > Methylococcales > Methylomonadaceae > QPIN01. The sequence goes on along the minus strand of CAYMPX010000263.1, from coordinate 2,974 downwards.
ATTAGAATCATAATAATCATATTGAATAACGACCCTACGTTCCAATAAATCTTCTACTAAAGTACTATCGTTACAAACTGTAGTCGAAGCAGAAGCTATAGCGGCTTTAGTTAATAATAATGCATGATTATGATTTTTATGCATGGGTATTTCTGCCTTGTAAACGATAGTCCTATTGTTATGTGTAACACCTGTAATCTTAACACCGTTTGCAAAGTTGAAAGGCAGAAAGGGTTTAGTTGCTTCAGAAACATAAGCCGCTATATTTTCAGGTGCAAAACCGTTAAGATTTAAGCTAAACAGCGAGGTAATCACTTCCGCTTTCACATGACTGATTACCTTATCTCGCATAGAATTATATGCGCCAGTGACATCATCATTAAAGTATTCCAATGCCAAAGGAAAATTCTTGTTAATTTTTACTTTGGCGCTTTGCTTGGCAAGCGTATCAATATATACCGAATCTATGTTACAGCTGCTTAGTTCATCTTTGGTAGTATGCAAGATATGTTCGTTATCTTGTTTTTCATCGACTACGCCAGCTGATGCCATACTAACAATGCTAGAAGTAATAATAGCAATCCAGATGATTGCCGAATAGAGAGAGTTATGTTTCATAATGTTATCCTCTTAATTTCTTTATACCAACAAAATTCAAAACGATAAATAATAATTTTCAAAAACAATAGAGGCATCTAATCTAAATATCTCGACTCGCAAGGAGATTCCTGCGAGTCGAAAATATATGTCTTGTCTAAAATCTAATTTAACGAATTAAAATATTATCACCTTTACCCAATGTTGGGTCTGCATCAGGCATATTCATTAATACCGTAATTGCGCCCCGTAATGCGGCTCCCATCGTATGGTCAACAATAGCATTATTTGTGGGGTGATCAGCTGGCGAAACCAGATCAAAGGTGTCTGCTGAAGCAACTGCTACATTATAGGTTTGTATGCCATGTAAAGTATTTTTTGGATTTCCGTTGATATAAACCTTATCCCAAATACCTGCTATAGGATGAAAGGCAACCGGGTTGTTTATATTGGCATTAACAAAAAATATCCGTACACGTTCACCAGGCTTAGATTGTAGGGTCAATGAAGCATTTTCATCATGAACGGGATCATAATGGAAGATTTTTCCGTTAATTAATGAGCCTGTCCAGCCACGGTTCTCAATCATTGCATCTTTGTCTTTTGCATTTGGAAAATACTGAGACTGAATCAACACATATTCACGGTCTGGCTTTGGATACGCTTTGCTGTAGCCTTCTTTTGGATCAACAATAATAATGCCATACATACCTCGCGCTATATGTTGTGCCATTGTTGCTGCACCACAGTGATACATAAAAACACCAGGATGTTTAGCAACAAAGGTAAAATGTTTGCTTTCACCTGGCTTCACTTCACTAAACTCCTTCAACACATCAACAACCGCCGCGTGAAAATCCATGGAATGACTTTCTTTATTAGTCTCAGGATTGATTAATGTAAAGTCTACTGTATCTCCTTCTGTCACACGAACAACGGGACCTGGGATAGTCCCATCATATGTCCAGGCTGGATATTTAGTGCCTTTATTATCAATAACCACCGTATTTTCTTTGGCTGTCATGGTGATTTTTACCGTTTTAGCGGCAATGGGTTCAGCGATAAATAAAGCCATCATAAAAATACCGAAAACTTTATGCTGGAGTGTATCGGATAAAAATTGTATGTTCATACGTTTTTCCTATTATTGTTTGAAATATAAATATTGAGTAAAAGACAACTCAACATTGACAGAGTTGGTGCAAATGTTTGACCAATTTATTGGTCTCCTCATCCGTCAGGATGGAGCTCCAGGGCGGCATCAATACAGATTTATTAATTGCTTGCCCACCCTCCTTTATAACCTTGAATAACTCCTGATCGGTTCTTGCCGACATTTCTTTTGCATCCGTGTGATCACGTGGCTGGGTAGACATATCCAGCACATTGATTCCTTTACCATTGCCTTCCAGTCCATGACATTGAACGCAATAAGTCTGGTAATTGTCTTTTGCCGTTTCTGCATTGGCATCCATAGCAAAAAACAGCAACAAAGAACGACATATTAAAATGGCTATAGCGTGTTTCATTTAACTTTCTCCTTACTTAAAGCCCGTAAGTAATGCACCAATTTTTGCAGATCAGTTTCCTTCAGATTTTTATTTGGCATAATACCTTTAGGCTCCCATGCTTGAGGGTTACGCATAAAACTGATTAAGTAATCTTCTTGAAAACGATTTGCTGCGGTATACATTTCAGCCCCTGACAGCCCGCCATAACCAGGTTCGATTTGATGACACGCCAGACAACCTTTAAACTTATCAAACATCATTTCCCCCAGCATCATTGGGATTGAACCCGGTTGATAATCCCCTGCTTTTACCAGGTTTTGATTCCGTTTTAATGTCATTAACATCTCAACGACTTGAGCAGCTTGTTCATTTGATAGCTGAGGATGTTTAACTAAACTGGCTGAGTCTATTTCATCCAATTTCTTTCCTGTTTTTATATGATTACCATAAAACATCCCGGCTGGTCTTATTCTGATCGGGTTTTGCAGCCACTCTTTCAGCCATACTGATTTATATTTAATTCCTGCCGATGAAAGGTCGGGGGCTTTGTTTTGCCATAGTTTTTTTAAACTGTCAGGGGATTGTATTGATAAGTCATGACAGGATTGACATTGACTATCAAAAAGCTCCTTTCCCAAGCTTGCCGCTATAGCAACGGTATTAGAACAAACAACAACTACAACCACTAACAAAAAAGGTATTCTGCTTTTAATGTTACTATTGGCAGACATGTTATTCACCTCTCCGTCTACGGCGCTCTTTTTTAATAGGTATTCCTTTAAAAGCAGGTTGATTATGCATACCATGTACTTTCTTGATTGATTCACTAAAGAAAAAATCACTTTCATAAACCTTGTCTTTCCAGG
>CAYMPX010000262.1:0-3867 GCA_964392135.1 uncultured Methylomarinum sp. | reverse complement strand
ATTTGCCACGAAACGCCTTTGTGTGAGCCGTTAACCCGGTTTGCCCAGCGTTTAAATGCTGATTTACTTTATTATGCTGATGGAAAAATTTCTGTTTCTTGATTTAGATGATACCGTGTTTCAGACTGTCAGAAAATGTGCCAGTCTTGAACGTGCAACCCCTGCCAGCTATAACCTTGCGGGTGAACCGAGTTCTTATTTCCTGCCAAAACAACAACGCTTGTTGCAAGATTTAGCACAGCAATGGCGTATTATTCCGACGACTGCAAGAACGCAAGCCTCGTATGCCCGGGTTGATTTAGCTGTGCCCTGTGTTGACGGGGCTATTTTAAATCACGGGGCGACTATTTTATGCGTTGATGGCGCAGAGGATAATCAGTGGCGAGAGAAAATAGAGCCTACCCTAAACGCATTATCAGTGTTATTAACGCAAATAAAAGCGGAGATTGAGCAGTATGCAGCAAGGTATAATATAGAGGTGTTGGTGCGTATTACCAGCGAATCCGATTTAGATTATTATCTGGAAGTGCGTCATCATCAGGCGGATTTTATCCAGTTACAGTGTTTGTTAAAAGATTATATTCAGCCTTTATTAGTAGAATATACGGATTTTCAAGTGTATTTAAACAGTAATTCGTTAACGATTTTACCGCGCTGTGTTAATAAAACGCATGCGGTAGCCTATCGGATTAAAGTTTTGGAACAACAATATGGTGAGATATTAACGATGGGCATGGGCGATAGCTTGAGTGATCTACCGTTTATGGCATTATGTGATTATGTGATGACCCCTAAAAATACCCAGTTACACGAACAGTTATTATCATGACAGATGTTATTTTTACCGGCAGTTACACTGTACAGGATGTGCATTTTTTACTGAAACCCATTAATATGCCAGATACGCCAGTGGCAGAAAAAGAGCGACGGATTCAGCAGGAGCATCGACATTATAGTGAGATGTTAAGTCGTGAAAGTTTGCCTTCTGCACAATATATGCAGGTATTTCATCAAGCCATGCAAGATAATCAGCGGAAAATGGCCGGCGATTGCCTGTGTTTGGCAGAGAAAATCGCTGATAGCCGTGAAGGTGAGATTGTTTTAGTCTCTTTGGCGCGAGCTGGAACGCCGGTAGGGGTTATTTTAAAACATACTCTCGCCAAGTATTATCGGCGTAAAGTCAGTCATTATTCAATTTCAATTATTCGTGACCGAGGTATTGATGATAATGCACTGAATTATATTTTAGCCAGACATAGCGACAGCAGTATCGTGTTTGTCGATGGATGGACGGGCAAGGGCGTGATTGCCCGAGAATTAAGGCAAAGTATTGCAGGGTTCAATCAGCGTTATGCAGTCAATATTGATTTAGGCTTGTATGTGTTGGTGGATCTGGCTGGAGCGGCTGCGGTTGCGGCAAGTTCAGAAGACTATTTAATTCCTTCATCCATTTTAAATGCTACTTTATCCGGCTTAATCAGTCGTTCTATTTTAAATACAGAGTATATTGATGCCGATGATTTTCATGGTTGTGTGTTTTATCAGGCGTTTGCATCCGCCGATTTATCACAATGGTTTGTTGTCGAGATATTACAGTGTATAGCGGTGTTATGGCAAGCGGGGCACAATAAATCACAGGGTGTGCTCAATTGTAGTGCGTTGCAACAGCAATCCCGGGACTTTATTATCAAGATAAAAGCACACTATGGTATCAGTGATGAAAATCGTATAAAACCGGGTATTGGTGAATCGACGCGGGTATTATTACGCAGAGTACCTGATATAATCTTATTGAGAGACGAAAGCGATAATGCAGTGGCACATTTAAAGGTATTGGCGGCAGAAAAGCAGGTGTCCCTTGTGTATCAAGCCGATTTGCCCTATCAAGCGGTGGCGTTAATTAAAGATGTCACATTATAATTTTATGAGGAAGTAAGCGATGAGTTTAAGTAGTTTAATGAGTAGTTTAAAAGATAAAGCCAATGAATTAAAAACAGAGGCTTTAAAATTTAAAAATAAGAATTTTTTAAATGCGGCAATGGCTGGATCGGCTTTATTAGCCTTGGCCGATGGTGAAATTTCACCTGATGAAAAGAAAAAAATGCTTAAATTTATTGGAAATTACGAGCCATTATCGGTATTTAAAGCCACTGAAATTATTACTGCGTTTGGTGATTTTGTGACGCAATTAGAGTTTGATCATGATTTGGGTGAAGCATCGGCTTTTGAAACACTGGGTAAAATGAAAAATAATGAGCAAGCAGCACGTTTAATTATGCGCTTAGTGATTGCGATTGGTGCAGCAGATGGCGATTTTGACGATTATGAAAAAACCATGGCGCGTCGTATTGCCTCTGAACTAGGTTTAAATGCTACAGAGTTTGAATTATAGGTTTTTCAGCATAGTGAAAGTCTAACTAAACAGTGCTTTGTGCTATAGCAATACGGGATTATCTTATTGTGTATCACTTGATAAGGTAATCCTGTATGCAATTAATGGCTACTCATTTAAAACGGAACAGATTTTTATCATGAAGTATACATGGAGGTTTGATTTTTTCTTCATTAACTTCATGCCCTTCATGCTGAAAAATAACTTCGTCTCGAATCTATATTCTATCAGGTATCCCGCCTTAAGTTGGTAGCTTAATTAACAAAATGATATTAAGGTTTTTCTGCTTAATTTAATGGCAGTAAGACTTTGATTTCCTTCTCTTCCTTCCTTGTTTTTGTCGTGTTTGACTTTAAATACCCTGACAGTATAATGGTGGGTTAATTTGTTTTCAGGCATGATCTTTCAGTATTGAAGTCAGTCTTTTATTAATTTTTTGTCAGGTATTTAAATGAGTCATACGTTATATGAAGCCAATGTACAGCGTGTTCAACGTTGTGAGTTAGCCGTTCCAGGTTCAAACCCCGGTATGTTTGAAAAAGCCATGAAAAGCGGTGTCGACTTCATTTTTCTTGATCTTGAAGATGCGGTTGCTCCAGATGACAAGTTACAAGCGCGTAAAAATGTCATTGAAGCCATTAATGATATGGATTGGGCTGGACATGGGGTCACTGTTTCTGTACGGATCAATGGCTTGGATACCCAGTACATGGTGCGTGATGTTGTCGATTTAATGGAGCAATGTGGCGACAAACTTAATACTATTTTAATTCCTAAAGTGGGTGTTTATGCGGATGTTTACATGGTTGAAGCCATGGTTAATCAACTGGAAATGCAACAAGGTTTAAAAAACAGAGTGGGTATCGAATGTTTGATTGAAACCGCATTGGGTATGGCTAATGTTGAAGATATTGCTAAACAAGGCGCTTTAGGCGGCAGACTGGAAGCCTTGCATTTTGGGGTGGCAGATTATGCCGCCAGTAACCGTGCCAGAACCACTAATATTGGTGGATTGAACGAGAACTACCCGGGTGATCAGTGGCATGCAGCAATCAGTCGTATGACAGTGGCTTGTCGTGCCTATGGCTTACGTCCTATTGATGGTCCTTTTGGCGATATTAAAGACCCGGAAGGTTATAAATTAGCGGCTAAAAGAGCAGCAGCATTAGGCTGTGAAGGTAAGTGGGCGATTCATCCGTCACAAGTTGAGTTGGCTAACGAAGTATTTACCCCACCTGCGGCGGAAATTGAAAAAGCCCATCGTATTTTAGCGGCGTTAAAAGAAGCTGCGGCACAAGGTAAAGGCGCAGCGGCATTAGATGGGCGTTTAATTGATGCGGCTTCTGAGAAGATGGCATCGAATGTTGTGAAAGCAGCAGAAGCCATTGCAGCAAAATTAAAATAACAGGTAATAACGGATATGAATTATTTCAATCTGTTCTATAAAAAAGGCAAGGTGTTTATGCATCTTGCAA
>CAYMPX010000261.1:0-3876 GCA_964392135.1 uncultured Methylomarinum sp. | reverse complement strand
AAGAATAACAAAATCATTAGTTTAGAGCGGCTACATTATTTAAAATCAGCACCCCAACCTACAATATAACATATTGTTTATTATAACTTTTCCATTAACTTAATGGCAGTGACGCGGGAACGAGGAAAATTCTATAACTCATTATCGTCTCCTAATATCATTTTTTCGACATCTATTTTTGCCTGTTTAATTTCAGTTTCGGCTTGTTGTTGCAGGTGTTTGGCTTGCTCGCGTAGTGCTTGGATATGGTTGGCAATTTCGGTTTGTTTTTCTATTGGAGGTAATGGAATTTTTAATCCTCTAATAACATCTTTAGTTAATCCTGTAACAGTTGCACCCGTGATAATACGTTTCAATAAGGATTGATAAAAACCCGTGTTAAGCAAACTTACGAAATAGCGTGGCTCAACTTTTGAATCAAAGCGTATTAAAAAAACATGCTCATTTATATTCTGATTGACATGGTTATGGTCAGTTATAATTCCAATTTTTCCCGTTGTTGCTCCATCTTTAACTAATAAAATATCATTGAGTTTAGTTTCTGTTGATAGGTGATTTTGGTGAAATTTTATTGGAATATATTTTTTCTTTTTTACTTCAATTTCACACTTTTTATTAACATGTTCACCACCAAAACTTAAAATTCCCTTTTCAATATTTGCTACCCCACCACTTGGACGACTACCACTTTCAAGAAATAAAGGTAGATTTCTTAATTTTTCTAGTGGATAAATTGAGGCTTTTAATTTTATTTCTAGCTCTTCAAATTCATTTTGATAATAAAAAGGATCAAACCGTCCGCCGCTAACTTCGCTTGAATTGCGGATAAACATACGATTTTTCAAGGTGTTGGCGACCACTTCGGGGCGTTTTATGCCCAGTTCGGTTAATAAATAATCGTCGATGCTGTCCAGTAACGCTTGCGCTTCGGCTAGTTTTTGTTTTTTATTTTGATGGGCTAAATTTAGTTTTTTAACAATTTTTTCTTGTATGCCTAAAGGTGGTAATGTAACTAATATATTTTTTACTTCGCTTGTATTTAATTCTGGTCGTGTTGATTTATTTCCCCAGCGGTATATCTGTAATTGACCTATAACCGATTTGAAATAGCATGATAAATAAAAAGGATTAATTTCGTTATTGCAAGTTATTGTTACAAGGTGTGAGGTAATGTTTCCCTCTTTTAAACTTTCAGGAAAAACAGCCGAATATCCTAAAATTGCGCCAGCTTTTGTTAGTAATACATCGTTAGGATAAACTTTACTTCTTTTTAATTGTTGTTGTTTTTCATCAGAAATAAAAACCAAATTCCCCTCTACTTTTCCTGTCCGTATGTTTGAAACGCGAAGTAATGGAAAACCAGAAGGTTGATATTCTTCAACTTTCAAATCACTACCAAAAGGCCCATCTACAAGACGTTTAACAAGGTAATTTAGTTTTTTATACCCCCATTTACTAGCTTTTATTATTTTTTCATTTTGAAAATATAAAGGCTTATAAAACACGGTATCTAATCGCCCCTCCAACTCGCCCCGATTAATCAAAAACACTTTGTTTTTATCAAAATCGAGGCTTAGACAAAAAAAGACGAGTCTCCTTTTATCTCCGCCTCAATAAATCGCCGTAACTCCACACCAATCGGCTCTAACTCATTATTCCCTGTCTCGCGCCCCGTTGCGTCATAACCAATATCCTCAGCAATTGCCATAAACACGGCGTAATCGGTCAACTGCGCCTTAACCTGCTGCAAATAATCCTCTTGCAACGCCTCCTTAACCGCCTTCAACTTCTCGCCATATTCCTCAGATAAGGCTTTTTTCCACGTTTTAAACCGCTCCGTCTGCTCATGCACTTTACGGTCTTTCTTTAAATCTGCCAAATGCTGTTTTTTCAATACAGGCGTTAAGGTCTTTTGACTCTCCAACGCCACCAACAAATCCACATAATCGCGTTCAAGCTGCTGACAAACCGCATCACCCTGTTTAATTAAACGCTTTTTTTCCTTTTCTAAACGCTCCAACTCCAAACCATAGTGGTCTTGCTCAAACAAACCATCAAACAAATCAGTCTTTATTTGTCGAATCTGCGCCGTTTGTGCATCACTGTACTTACGCAAAAACAATACCGAACTTTTAACCCCTGCACCATTCGCCGCGAATGCTGTTTGAGGTAATGAAATTACTGCTATAATTCTAAATTTCTCTTCAATCCAATCACGCACAAACTGCAAACTTGAATTAGTCAAAATGCCATCAGGAATAACAATCGCCAACATCCCGCCCGCTTTTAAAAAGTGCTGACATTGCTCTATAAACAACACCTCAGAACTCTGACTATCACGCGGATTTTTTTGATTCAAATTAACATTTCTTAACTTCGCCTCAATCTTATCCACCTCTTTAATGCCCAGCTCATAATCTTCCATATAAGCCACCTCGACATTTTTAATCTTAGACCCAAAGGGCGGATTAGTGGCAATAAAATCAAAGGAATTGGCTTTAAATCCCTGACGTTTAGAGCTTTCTACCATCATTTCAGGGTTTTCTAAACCATCAAAGGCAATCACATTCGTATGACCATCATCATGAATAATCATATTCATCTTAGCGGTTCGTGCAATGCCTTCTGAAATCTCAATCCCAAATAACTGCTTTTCAGCGAAATCATGCCAAAAACGAAAATGCTCGTTATAAATCTGCGGGTCGGTTTCATAATCAGGATAAAACTTATCGGCTTGTCTACGAATTTTGTCCAGCGCATATAACAAAAACCCCCCACTACCGCAAGAGGTATCTAATACGCGGCTATTTTCAGTCATCGGCAAACAATCAATAATAAACTTCACAATTGGGCGCGGGGTAAAATACTGCCCAAACTCACCGCGAAAGAAATTACCCATAAAGGTTTCAAACGCTCGCCCTTTACTGTCTAAATCGGTTTTATTCAAATTCGCATACGCTAAATAACCGACTACCGTTTGCAATTCTTTAGTGCTTAAACGAATATCATCCTTAAACACCTCCGCATCTCTTTTACGCCCTTCGGCATAAATTTCCTTAATACGCTCTAACAGCTTTTCCGTGCCTTTATCCGTACCAAACACCTGAAAATCGTAAGGTGTGCCGGGTGTCCGCCCCTTTCGTTCATCCCAAATCTTGCAAAAAATCAGCTTATCCAATTCATCAAAAGCCTCAGACGGATTACGTTTACCGCCTGCCCAGAGTGCGTCATGGGCTTTTTTAAATAATTGGGTGAGTTCTTTTTCAGCTAAAATTTCTAGCTCAAAACCCTCTTTGCCACCTTTAACATATTTATAATCATCCTCCTCGGTTTGACCAAAACGTGGGATATTACCAATAATATTTTGCTCGCGCTCCATTGAGGCGAAGTCAGTGACATTATAAAAAGTCTCTTTTAAACCTGAGGCAATCCATAAATAATCCGCTTTAATCGAATTAGCATTACCAAAACCCTGCTCAATCGCCTGATTAAATTCAGCCTCTGAAACATCGGGTTTTTTACATTCGACCACAATATAAGGCGCGGTTAATTCATTATTGTTATAAACGACAATATCCGCTAAATTATTGGGCGTGCGGTGTGGAACTCTCACCTCAAAATCAATACGCTTGGCTGGATAGCCGTAACTAATCACCAAAGAGCAATAATTTTCAGCGCGGACTTTTTCCTCTGGGTCTGCGTAGCGATATTTTTTATTTTGATGCAGGTAGGTGATATTTTTTTGCTCATCACCAAACTTGATTAAGCCTTTTTCTATTCCTTGTTGAATCAGTGACATTATTTATTCGTTCCTGTATGTCTATTTGTTTTTCTTAATGCTTTAAGATGCTATAGGCATAAAAAAACCCGAATACC
>CAYMPX010000260.1:0-3903 GCA_964392135.1 uncultured Methylomarinum sp. | reverse complement strand
CGGTTAATGCGTTCTAACAAAGCGCGTCGCTTACTGTAAGTTTCTTTAAGACTCAATAAACGTTGATTAAATTTATCACCTTTATGCTCAAATTCAGCAAGATCGCGTAAATTGATTAAATGTTTTAGTGCTTTATCATAGGCTGAGGCATTTTTTTGCTCAATGAAATTATCAACCATCTGCCAAATGATTTGTTTTTGCCCTAACATTAATTTTAATTCGTTTTCACGGGCTTTTTTGGCTTTTTCTTGTTGTTTTTTGTTCGCTTTAATTGTGGCTGTTTTAGCCATTTCAGTTAATTGCTGAAATGTTCTTGGTTCTATTTTAGAGGGTGTAACCGGGGTTAATAATTGATCTAAATGTCGGTTTAAGCAGGCAGATAAATTAATTTCATTGTTACTGAGCCTAACTAAAAATTGTTGTTGCTCTTGTGATGAGAGTTGGCTAATCAGACTTTCAGTGTCGCGTGTTCTTTCTGTTAATTTAGAGCAGTTTTTAGCTGCCGCCTTTACTAATTGCTCATCCAGTTCTATATAACGGATAAACTGTTTTAATGCAGGATTAAGCTGACCTAAGCCCACAGGAATAGGTGGCTCAAAAACATCGTCTTCAAGCTCTTCCTCAGCAATAAGCTGTTGAGTTGCTTTTAGCCACGCCAAATATAAAACCCTAAAGTCACCGTTAATAATGTCATTACGTAAATTGTGTAAATCATCTAGCCAGCCTTCACCTTCAACCCAGCTATCAAATTCTTCATCATGAAAGTTAAAATCCAGAATAAAGTTCTGATTATCGGAACAAATGGTTTTCTCTATAGCGTCTGAAATAAAAAACGCTCGCCATTCACTGCTATCAACTAAATGACAAGGTAGGCGAAATATTAAGCGCCTACTCCCCCAATTGGCTAAATAGATCATTGCATCAAAACTTGTTCGCATAAGTTCTTTAACACTGCCGCGAAAATCACCATAGTTATAAACAAACTTGGCGTGATGTGATGAAACTTCGGCTCGACTGGAAAGTTGATGAAGCTTTTCTTTTTGTTTTTCACTCAAGGCATTGTCAATCGCCTTAAATTCGTAATATTGGTATTCGCTCATGGTTAATTCATTAGGGTGGGGTAAATTAAAATAGCTTGTAATAAATAAAATTAGACAAAGTAAGATTGAATACAGCCTACCGTTTTATTGCCTGAATTCATATAATAATGGCAACACGTCTTAAAAGTCTCAAAAATACATTATGCAAGAACTTCTCACTGCTTTACAAACCATAGAAAACCCGGGTTCTTTTTGTGCCTCAGGAAATATTAATCCGTGTTTCCTGGGCTTAGAGGTTGAAAAATTAGGGCCTATTGGCTTGCCATTAATTAAATCCCAGGCGGAAGCTATCATTGGCCAGTGTAAACAAGCGCCGTTTGGTCGTGGCGAACAAACCGTGGTTGATACTGCGGTACGCCGCGTTTGGGAATTAGAACCCGCACAATTTTCCATTGGTAATCCTCAATGGGAAAAAAGTATAGAAGACGCTATTCAACAGATTAAATCTGAATTGGGCTTAAGTGATAGCGCAGTGGTGCATGAAATTTATAAATTATTACTTTATCAGGCAGGTGATTTTTTTATACCCCATCGTGATACCGAAAAAATGGACAATATGTTTGCCACTTTAGTGGTTGTTTTACCGTCTAAACATCAAGGCGGTGAGCTTATTATTAATCATGATGGGCAGACAAGAAAATTTGATTTCGGTGGTGAAACCAGTGCTCATACGATCTCTTATGCCGCTTTCTATGCAGATTGTGAACATGAGGTAAAGCCGGTGACTGAGGGTTATCGTCTGTGCCTTATTTATAATCTGGCACTTGAAAAAACGCAGCAACAACCGGTTGCACCACAAAACGATGGGGTTGTTGACAATGTCACTCAAGTTTTAAAACGCTGGGAAGAAAAAGATCAAACCGATAAATTAGTGGTGGTATTAGACCATCACTACAGTCAAGCAGGACTTTCTTTTCAAAACTTAAAAAATCTTGATAAAGCTCAGGCCAATATTCTGGTTCAAGCGGCTCAACAGGCAAATTGTCATGCTTATTTAGGGTTATTAACCTTATGGGAAGCAGGTGAACTGGAAAGTGATGGTTATTACTACGATAAATCTGATGCTGAAATGGGCGAAATTTATGATGAAAGTTTATCGGTTAATTACTGGATTGATGCCCATGGTATTGCACAAGATTTCGGTGAAATTGATATTGACCAAGACGAGTTAGTGTTAGACGCCCCCCTTGACTCTGTTGAAGCAGACAAGGAAGAAATTGAAGGTCCAACAGGCAATGCGGGAGCAACCATAGAGCGGTGGTATCATCGAGCTGCCGTAATTATTTGGCGAAAATCGCAACATTTCTCCATACTGTCTCAAGTAGGACAGGGTCATGCTATACCACAATTAATAGCATTATTAGACTCGGGTGCACCCGATGCTATTGAGCAATCCAAAGCGTTTGTACAGGAAATTTGCTACAACTGGAATCCCTCGCAATACAATCGTTTTTATATAGCAGCGGAGCTTAATGAAAATACAAACGACATGTTACAGCTATTAATTAAACTGGCGGATATTGATTTGATTAAACAGTTTATGGAAGAGATCTTAATCACAGAATTTACTGGACTGGAAGGCAACAGTATTGCCAATCTCTGTCAACACTATGGCTGGACGACATTTGAATCGTTATTAATCAACATGTCCTCGCAAGAAAATAGAGATAAAATCACACAGTTCAGTCAGCTTTTATTCAATTTATGCGCTTTTCAATCAAAGGATAAACAAGCACAACACAGGCTTTGTTTAACCCTGGCAAACAATAGCCTTAACGCCGTTAAAAACCAGCCAGAAGATGAGCCTCGTTATTATTGGAATAAAGAAAATGAACAAAAAACCAAAAAAGTTTTAATTGAATCTTTATTTAAGACCTTACATACTCTTGATAACCGAGAATTGCTCAATGATTTTACTCAGCATTTAATTGCTTATCCTCAAAAATTTGAAAGATACACCGTATTAATACCTGTTCTTTCCTCACTGCAAACATGGCTAATAAAGCAAAATACTCGTTGTCCTTCTTATGTGCAACTTTTAGATGATTGCCATTTAAAAATACAGGCCGAAGCCACAAAAGAGATAAAAGAACCTGGCGATTGGTTGATAAAAACCGAATTATCCTGTCATTGTGAAGATTGTACTGAATTAGAGGGTTTTATGAAAAACCCCAATGAACAGGTACAGCGTTTTAGAATGAGAAAAGACCGTCGTCAACATTTAGAACAGCAAATTGATAGGCAGCATTTAGATATAGATTGTGCGACGGATAGAAGTGGCTCTACACATACTTTGGTTTGCACCAAAAATAGAAACTCTTACCATCAAGCATTAAAGCAACAAGCGGTTGATAGTGAATTGTTAACTCAGTTGGAAGAAATGCAAAGAGCAATAGCGGGTTTATCTGTGTAAGTGACTCTATTTATTTTAGCATTTGGAAGTGAGGCTAAAGCCTCGCGTGACTCAGGGTTGTAATGGTTGGGACAGGGTGACAGATATATTGCTATTGCAATATATCTGTATTTAATCAGCAAAATTAAAGATGAACAGGGTGTGATTAAAAGTGCGAGGGATCAGAGTAGAGCGGACTTTTATATCCTCTTTTTACAACTTCTCCGCACTTTTAATTACATCCAGATGAACAAGACTTAAAATACAGTTCACTAAGGAGATTTGAGCTTTGTTTGATATCCGTTAAATTGTTGTTGTTTTATTATTCTTAAGTTGGTTAGTGTGGTAGTGTACATGTAGGTTGTCTAGTGATCAGAGTCTTTCGAGGTGTCGGACAGTGTGTTGTAGTAA
>CAYMPX010000259.1:0-3948 GCA_964392135.1 uncultured Methylomarinum sp. | reverse complement strand
ACTACGGAGCACGTAGTCGAGTTTATCGCGTTGCTAAACAAGCGGTTATTAAAGCGGGTCAATATGCATACCGTGACCGTAAACAAAAGAAACGTCAATTTCGTGCCTTATGGATTGTCCGTATTAATGCGGCAGCTCGTTTGTGTGGCATGTCTTACAGTCGCTTCATCAATGGCTTAACTAAAGCCAATGTTGCAATTGACCGTAAAGTATTAGCCGATATCGCAGTACGCGATATGGATGCATTTGCAAAAATTGCAGAGATAGCTAAAGCTAATCAAAGTCAACCTTAGACAGTTGAAGGGCGTTCATTTGAATGCTCTTTTATCAGGCTCCTTCGGGAGCCTGATTTTATTCCTTCCTAGTAAGGAATAAAAAGGAAATGTTGGCTGGATTTTTAAAGTTTAGATTCTCAATCATTTTCTTATCTTTCTGTCCCCCCTTCTAATCTACTATATAGAGAGCTGAGCAGTGTCGGCTAACCTCGAAGAAATTCTCTCGCAAGGTATGCAAGCCCTTGCAGAAGTAAAAGACCTTAATCAATTAGATCAAATCAGAGTGTCCTATCTGGGAAAAAAGGGTGAAATCACTCTACAGATGAAACAACTGGGTAAGCTTGATCCTGACCAACGACGCGCTGTAGGGCAAGTCATCAATAAAGCAAAGGCAGCGTTCCAACAAGCATTGGAAGAAAAAAGAATAGCAATGCAGCAAGCTGTTTTAGAAGCGCGATTAGCCAGTGAGTCAGTTGATGTCACTTTACCGGGTAGAGGGCAGTCAATTGCAGGGCTACACCCTGTGACTATCACATTACGAAGAATCTCTAAAATCTTTGCCAGTGTGGGTTTTAATGTGGTTGATGGGCCTGAAATCGAAGATGATTATCACAACTTTGAAGCATTGAATATTCCTGCGCATCATCCTGCCAGAGCAATGCATGATACCTTCTATTTTGATCCGCACACAGTATTAAGAACACACACCTCACCAGTACAAATCCGGGCAATGGAAGCGAATAAGCCCCCCTTAAAAGTGATTGCACCAGGTCGGGTTTATCGTTGTGATTCAGATGTAACGCATACTCCTATGTTCCATCAGGTTGAAGGTTTTTTAGTTGATACCGATGTCAGCTTTGCTGATTTAAAAGGTGTGATTTACGAGTTTCTAAGGGCATTTTTTGAAAAAGATATAGAAGTCAGATTTAGACCGTCGTATTTCCCCTTCACAGAACCTTCAGCAGAAGTCGATATTGAATGTGTCATGTGTGATGGCAAAGGCTGTCGTGTCTGCGGTCATACAGGCTGGTTAGAAGTCATGGGCTGTGGCATGATCCATCCTGAAGTTTTTAAATCGGTAGACATTAATAGCGATGAATTTACCGGGTTTGCTTTTGGTATGGGGGTAGAGCGTTTAGCGATGCTACGTTATGGAATTAATGATTTAAGACTATTTTTTGAAAATGATCTTAAATTCTTACAACAATTTAATTAAGACAGGATTGCATCATGCAAATAAGTGAAGCTTGGTTAAGGGAGCTAGTCAATCCATCTGTAACAACAGAGGAACTTGTAGAACAGTTGACTATGGCTGGTCTGGAAGTCGATTCAGTTGAGCCAGCAGCGGCTGAATTTAGCGGTGTGGTTATCGGTGAAGTGGTGGCTATGGCGCAGCATTCCAATGCCGATAGATTAAAAGTATGTCAGGTTGCAGTCGGAGAGGCTGAACCTTTACAAATTGTCTGTGGCGCCAGCAACGTAAAAGTCGGTTTGAAAATACCTGCGGCTTTAGTCGGTGCGGTATTACCGGGTGATTTTAAAATTAAAAAATCGAAACTACGCGGTGAATTGTCACTGGGTATGCTGTGTTCTGAAAAAGAACTCGGTCTTGCAACTGATGCCGATGGCTTGATGGAATTATTTGCGGATGCCCCTGTCGGTACAAATATTCGTGACTATTTAGCACTGGATGACAACATTATCGAGCTAGACTTAACACCTAATCGCGCAGATTGTTTAAGTGTTGAAGGTGTGGCCAGGGAAGTTGCCGTATTAAACAAAATGGACTGGAATGCGGTTGATTTTACTGTGGCAGAAATTACTCATGATGAGTCTATTGCTGTAACGGTCGAAGCAACAGAGCAATGTCCGCGCTATTTAGGGCGTTTAATTAAAAATGTTAATCCAAATGCAGAAACACCGCTATGGATACAGGAAAAGTTAAGACGTTCGGGTATTAGAAGCCTGGGACCTTTGGTTGATGTAACAAACTATGTATTGCTGGAGTTAGGTCAGCCTTTACATGCGTTTGATGCAGAAAAATTAACAGGTGCTATTACGGTACGTGTGGGTAAAAAAGATGAAGAATTGGCGCTATTGAATGATCAAACGATCAAATTAGATGGCGCGGCTTTAGTTATTGCTGATGATAAACAAGCATTAGCTTTAGCGGGTGTTATGGGCGGTGAAAATACTTCTGTAACAGATCAAACCAAAGATATCTTTTTAGAATGTGCTTTCTTTACTCCGATCACTATTGCAGGCAAAGCGCGTCAATTTGGCTTACATACGGATTCTTCACACCGTTTTGAACGGGGTGTTGATTTTACTGTACAGCAACGTGCTATCGAGCGTGCAACACAATTGATTGTTGATATTACGGGTGGCAGTGTTGGAGCAATCACTGAAGTCACAACAAATACGGCTTTACCGAAAAGAAATGCCGTTACATTAAGGCAGCAGCGTATAGAAAAAGTCTTGGGCATTAGTATGACTAATGAGGCTGTCAGTGAGATTTTTAATGGCTTAGGTATGCAAGTTAAAACACTTACCGATGGTTGGGAAATTACCCCGCCAGGTTGTCGTTTTGATATTGAAATTGAAGCAGATCTGCTGGAAGAAGTGGGTCGTATCTACGGCTATAACAACCTTCCCAATAGTAGCTTATTGATGCGATCTGAATTAGGCAAAGCCGAAGAAGCTGTTTTACCTATTCATAGGGTAGAAGACTTGTTGGTTGATAAAGGGTATCAGGAAGCGATTACCTATAGTTTTGTCGATGAAGCTATGCAAAAAGCGGTTGCACCTGATGATGAATTTATCCGTATAAGCAACCCTATTTCTTCTGAATTATCGGTGATGCGCACCACTTTGTGGTGTGGATTGCTTAATGCCGCTTTATATAACACCAAGCGTCAGCAAAGTCGTGTGAGACTGTTTGAAACAGGATTACGTTTTTTACGTAAAGATAAGAAAACAATTCAGCAAAGAATGTTATCTGGTTTAGTTTTAGGTCATGTTTTTGTCGATCAGTGGGCTGAAAAAAGTCGAAAAGTTGATTTTTTTGATCTGAAAGGTGATTTAGACGCATTGTTCCACCTGACTGGCTCTAAAGTACAGTATGTAGCAGCTAAATATTCCTCTTTACATCCAGGACAATCTGCTGAAATTCTAAATACTCAGGGTGAGTCTCTGGGCGTTATCGGAATGTTACATCCTACGCTAGAAAAGCAGTTGGGATTTGAAACGCCTGTTTTTCTATTTGAACTGGATCTTGAACAAGTCTTTAAAAAGCAAATACCTCAATTTGAAGCGCTTTCTAAATTTCCATCAGTACGTAGAGATATGGCACTGATTGTAGAAGAGAAAGTGACCGTTACTGAATTAATAAATTGTATACATCACTGTAACGAGAAAATCATTAAAGAGGTGTTAATCTTTGATATTTATCGAGGTGTTGGTGTTGATGACGGCTATAAAAGCGTTGCTTTAAGTCTCATATTGCAAGATTCTTCACAAACACTCATAGATTCTAAGATTGATGCTATATTTAGCAGAGTATTGGACGCATTAAAAAATAATATAAATGCAAAACTGAGAGATTAATTAAATGGCATTAACGAAAGCAGATTTTTCAGAAAGATTATTTGATGAGCTTGGGTTAAATAAGCGT
>CAYMPX010000258.1:0-3951 GCA_964392135.1 uncultured Methylomarinum sp. | reverse complement strand
CCTGTTCAAGCCTTTCCTGTTCAAGTCTTTCCTGTTCAAGCCTTTCCTGTTCAAGCCTTTCTTGTTCAAGTTTTTCCTGCTCAAGCCTTTCTTGTTCAAGCCTTTCTTCAAGCGTTTGTTGCAAATAGTTTATTTCTCTTTCTTTTCTGGCAGTTTCTTCCGCTTTGGCTTCCAATTCATATTGATCAGAGCGGAATTGTTGTTCTTGTCGGGCAATGTTTTCAGCTTGGGTAGCAAGTTCTTGTTGGCGTCTTTCCTGCTCAAGTCTTTCTTGTTCAGTACGTTCTTCAAACGCTTGTTGCAAATAGTTGATCTCTCTTTCTTTTCTGGCAATTTCTTCTGCTTTGGCTTCCAATTCATATTGATCAGAGCGAAATTGTTGATCTTGCTGGGCAATGTTTTCAGCTTGGGAAGCGAGTTCTTGTTGGCGTGTTTCGATTTGTTGTTCTTCGCGAGCTAATTGCGCTTTGCGATATTCTAAGTCATCTTGTATTTGTTGGGCGATACGCTCTTCTTGAGAAAGTGTTGCTTGTTGATTGTCTAGTTCTTGCTGAATAGTACGGGCGTCTATTTCGGCTTGGGATAGATTGTTAGCTCGTTCGTCTAAGTCATCCTGTAAAAAACGTAATTCACGTTCAGACCTATTAAGTGTATTTTCTTTAAATGCCAATTCTTCCTGAGCTATACGGATTGCTCTTTCTTGTTCAATAATATTGTTTTCCTGGGTTAAATTTTCTTCTTCATCCCTATTTATATCTTGTTCAGAATCTACGCTGGATATTTCCGTTGAGTCTTCATCTTTTTTTTGTGGCATAAGAACAAAAGCTAATAGAGCTAGAACGATAACGATTAAAATCTCCATAAATCACCCTCATATTTTTATAGTTATTATTGATACTAATCGATTGTCAGTCGATACAGGTACTTTTAACAGGATATTAGCATTTTTTGTATTGATAGTTAAATTTGATCGTCTGTAAAATGTTAAATTATAAGTTTCAGAAATAGTGGATAAGGTGTCGTTATGCAATTTACTCCTGAGATGTTGCCGGATTTAATTAGCGCAGTGGTTGAGGTAATAGAACAAAATGCAGAAGAGGTTACAGCCCTGGATCAGCAGCTTGGTGATGGGGATCATGTCACTAATCTACAAAGAGGTCTTGATGCATTAATCTCGCAAATAACTGAATTGTCTGAGCTTGAGTGGGCAAAAGCACTGCAGAAAATAGGCATGATATTATTATCAACCATGGGAGGGGCATCTGGGTCATTATTCGGCACCTTGTTTCTCAGTATGAGTAAGGCGGTGGGTGATAAGCAAGCATTAAGTCGAGGTGATCTTGCAGATATATTTAATCAAGGGGTTGAATCGGTTAAAAAAAGAGGGAAAGCGGATGCAGGAGAAAAGACTATGTTAGATGTTTTGATTCCTGTAGCTGATATATTAAACCAGGCTGTTGAAAGTAAAGTTGATTTTAATCAATTATTGCAAGCAGTTAGTCAAGCCGCAAGTGAAGGTATGGAGTCTACCCGGGAAATGTTGGCAACCAGGGGACGTGCATCTTATTTGCAAGAAAAAAGTATAGGGCATATTGATGCCGGTGCAAGAACCAGTCAGTTAATGATTTGTGCCATAGTCGATGTGCTGGGAAAGGGAAAATAAAGCGGTAGGAAAAACCACTCTCGATTAGAAAAAATCTATATTGAGAGCGGTGGTCTTTGAGTCCATGCAAGCGTTTTTAACATCCCCAGCGTAGATTTGCGGTGTTAACAGGTGCGTCCCATAGATTAATCATTTCATCATCAAGCAAGGTGAGTGTCATTGAGCAGCCTGTCATATCAAGAGATGTTGTATAGTTGCCTACGAGAGAGCGACAAATAGTAATACCACGTTTTTCCCAATATTGAGCGGCTAGATTATAGATGAGGTGCAACTCCATTAAGGGCGTGCTACCTAAGCCGTTAATATGTAACAATGCTTTTTGTCCTTTCCGGGGCTTTAAGTCATCGTTAATGGCATCGGCTAGTTGCCCAACGATTTCTGTCGCCGCCACTAAATCAATAGTATCGTGCCCCCGTTCACCATGAATGCCTACGCCCATTTCAATCTGGTCATCCGCTAACTCAAATGTAGGCTTACCGAGTGCAGGGACTGTACAACAGTTTAATGCGACACCCATGGATGCCGTCATTTGGTTAACCCTATCACCTAGGTTTTTGCAGTCAGATAAGCGCATACCCTGTTCTGCTGCAGCGCCTACTATTTTTTCTACAATTAAGGTGCCAGCGACTCCACGACGTCCCGTGCTATGCGTTTTAGGTAAAGAAACATCATCGTCAATCAGTACGGTTTCATAAGGGCAGTCCAGCATTTCACTGGCAATTTCAAAATTCATTACATCACCAGCATAATTTTTGACGATAAATAATACACCGGCATTATGTTCAACCGCTTCGGCGGCTGCCATCATTTGATCTGGCGTAGGTGAGGTGAATATTTGTCCCGGGCAAGCCGCATCAAGCATGCCTGTTCCCACAAAACCTGTATGTAAGGGTTCGTGCCCGGATCCCCCGCCTGAAATGATCGCAACTTTGTTTATTGGTGTCGGTTTTGTCCGCTTAACAAAATAGGGCCGGGTATTTAATTGAATGATATCTGCATGTGCTTTTGAAAAACCAAGTAGACTTTCTTCTAGTAAATTATCTATAGCATTGATGAATTTTTTCATTTTTTACTCCAATCTGTAATTTTAATGATTGTTAGGGAGTGATGTCTTTTAATAATGCCTTGGTTATCGCTTGTATATCTGGCATTATCCATGTCGGATGGTAATCTAAAGATTTTAAATCGACCTCATTAGATATGCCAGTTAATACCATGATGCTACGAATGCCTGTATTAACGGCGCCTAGAATGTCAGTATTTAAGCGATCTCCAATAGCAACCGTTTTATCAGCGGATACACCAAGGATTTTAATGGCCTGTTGGTACATGATAGGTTCGGGCTTTCCTATTACCATAGGGTCTGTTTGTGTGGCTGCTTGTAATGCGGCAAGAATCGCACCGTTACCTAAAATGGTGCCGCGCTCAGTGGGGAGTGAAGTGTCTGCATTAGTTGCAATGAATTTTGCGCCTGCACTCAGATGTAAAGAGGCATTTGCCAGTTTATCCCATGATAATTGCCTATCAAGGCCACAAATGACGAAATCAGCAGCGGGGTCAGTTATTTGAAAATCATCAACTAACGTGAAGCCTTGTTTTGTTAATGGTTGGCGGAGACCTTCTTCACCTATCACAAAGACTCGGCTGGAACCTGGGTCAGTTTGTTCTGATAAATGAACTGCGGTAGCCATGCTTGAAGTAAGTATTTCGTCAGCTGTGACAGAAACATGCATAGAGGCAAGTTTATCAACATATTGCGTTTGGGTTAGGCTGGCATTGTTAGTTGCTAGTAAGAAGGGGGTTTTTAGCTTTCTAAGGGCTAGAAAAAACTCACTCAGGCCGGGTAAAGCTTGGGAGCCTTTCCATAAAACACCGTCCATATCTATGATGAGTGCATGAATGTTTGTTAGTGATTGCATAAATTAGTTTTTATGAAAAATAGTGATGAATAATATATTTGTGAGAATGGCATAGAGTCGTTTAATTTGTCTAGTGTTTGATTGGAGTTGTTTTGTTGCCAAGCACTTGGTAAATGAATGAAAAAACGAGTAATATTAAGACCTTTTAAATAATAAAATCGTAAGTCATTGATTTTTTTAGTTTCTGGTTGATGGCTGCAAGCTGCCTAATTTGCTCTTGTTGAAGTGAAAGCGGTGTGTTTTAAGTGTGGTTAAAGGGATAAATCCTGTTTGGAGAATTGACATACGAGCATATTCTGATTTAGAGTGCGACTTGAAAGAAGATATTTTCAATATAATTAAAACAATCGGAGTACATAACATGGCAAC
>CAYMPX010000257.1:0-3963 GCA_964392135.1 uncultured Methylomarinum sp. | reverse complement strand
CATGTTTGTTTCAATACAAAATATTGATATTTTTACATATTAAATCAAAGCCAAAAAACGGGTAAATAGAAAACATAAAGTCAGTGTTTCTACAGGCTAGGGCTGACGTTCCTACAATAATTTTATCTACGCCGTCTTATGTAAAAAACGGGCTCTAACACAACGCAAAACACCATAACTATAAGCCTCTTCAAACAACTCAAACACAGGTTTTAAGGCATTTTTTTGTTCTTCTGGTAGGTTGATAATAGCCTCTTCAATTTGCTGAATTTCCTTTTCATCTAAATCAATCACCTCGTTTAATAACACACGGCCCTCTTCTATCGCTTGTGATAAATGGCTATAAACTGTCTCTATTTTTAATTGTCTTTCCTTTGCTACTTTCTCTACCGTATAGCCTAAGCGAAATAAAGCCAGCGTCTCTGCAACGGTATCGGGCAGATCACTGTCTGAAAATTCTTGTAACACCGCTAAAAACTTATCCCCATAGCGTTCCAGCTTCTTTTCACCCACGCCGGATATATAACTCATTTGCTGTAAATTACTGGGGTTTTCATCCATCATTGCCATTAAAGTCGCATCATGAAAAATCACAAAAGTCGGTACATCTTGTGCATCGGCAAGCTCTCGACGTTTTGCTCGTAAAGCATCCCACAATAAATTATTTTTCCCTTGGGATACCGTTCTGCTTTGACCTTTTTTACCCCGCCCTTTTTCTACTGCAATATCTTTACGCAACATTAAGGTCTGTTCACTGCGTAACAGCGGTCGGCATTGCTCGGTCAATTTAAACGCGCCATACGCTTCAAAATCAACGGCAATATACCCCCGGGCAACCAATTGTCTAAATACAGAACGCCATTGCTTTTCATCCAACTCTTTGCCAATACCAAAGGTCGACTGTTGATCATGCCCAAAACTCTGCATACGCTCGCTCAACTTACCTAATAAAACCTCGATCAGATACGTTACCCCAAATCGTTGCTCTGTTCGATAAATACAAGATAAAGCCTGCTGGGCAGCCACCGTGCCATCCCAAGTCTCAACCGGCTCTAAACAGGTATCACAATTCCCACAATCCTGTTTAAGCTCATCACCAAAATACGCTAACAACGCTTGTCGCCGACAACTCACCCTCTCACACAAAGCCAGCATGGCATCTAATTTATGCAACTCTAAACGTTTATGCGCTTCATCGGCATCCGAATCGCCTAGCATTTTCCGTAAGGTAATCACATCTTGCAAGCCATAAGCCATCCAGGCATTAGCCGCTTGCCCATCACGTCCCGCCCGACCGGTTTCCTGATAATAGCCCTCGATACTTTTAGGCAAATCCAGATGCGCCACAAAACGCACATTCGGTTTATCTATCCCCATACCAAAAGCAATCGTAGCAACAATTACCACCCCCTCTTCCATTAAAAAACGGTGCTGATTGTGTTGTTTTAGTTCATTTGGTAAGCGCGCATGATAAGGCAAAGCATTAATCCCTTTCCCTTGTAACCACTCCGCTGTTGATTCCACTTTCTTTCGAGACAAACAATAAACTATACCTGCATCCCCCGCATGTTCCGCCCGAATAAAATTGAGTAACTGTTGCCTGGCATTTTGTTTTTGCACAATACGATAACGAATATTGGGTCGATCAAAACCACTGATAAATGATTGCGCCTGTTCTAACCCTAATCGCGAAATAATTTCTGCACGGGTTTTTTCATCTGCGGTCGCTGTTAAAGCGATTCGAGGGATGTTTGGGAACTTCTCATGCAGCAAAGATAGCTGTAAATAATCGACACGAAAATCATGTCCCCACTGCGATACACAATGCGCTTCATCAATGGCAAATAAAGCAATATTAATCCGCTGAAATAAAGATTGTGTCCATGCCGAGGTCAATCTTTCGGGGGCGATATACAATAAATCCAACTCGCCTTGCTGCAATTGATACTCAACCAAACGCGCCTCATCCATCGACAAGGTAGAGTTCAAAAAAGCCGCTTTAACACCCCATTGATGTAAAGCTGTCACCTGATCTTGCATTAAGGCAATCAACGGAGAAATAACAATCCCCACACCCGACCGAACCAATGACGGAATTTGATAACATAATGATTTACCGCCACCGGTAGGCATTAAAACCAAAGCATCTTGACCTGCGATTAACTGTTCAACAATGGTTTGTTGCTGACCTCTAAATGCATCATAACCAAAAACAGATTTAAGCACCTTTTCAGCCTGACCTACCTTATCAGCGTCTTGTTCGATATTGATAAACTACTCCAATGACTAATAACCCCTTATAATAGTCAGATTATATCAAGATCAACTGGGCTGACACCCTCTTTATGAGCATTTTAAAGACACAACATCCGCCACGCCTTAATTATTTGCTGGAACAAAACAAACAACAATTACTTGTTGGTGGATTAAAAGGCATAGAAAAAGAAAGTTTGCGCATATCAAAACAAGGCATGATTTCACAGACCTTACATCCTCATGCCTTAGGTTCTGCACTGACCCACCCTTATATTACGACCGATTATTCAGAAGCCCTGCTCGAATTTATCACCCCTCCGTTTGCTGAAACCACCGAAACCCTGGATTTTCTACATACGATTCATCAATATGTTTATCAGCACCTTGATAATGAGATGCTACTATCCGCCAGCATGCCCTGTGGTATTAATGGTGATGAAAGCATACCCATTGCAGAATATGGCAACTCCAACATTGGTCAAATGAAGCATGTCTACAGGCAAGGTCTATGGCATCGCTACGGCAGAACCATGCAAGCCATTGCCGGCATCCACTTTAATTATTCTGTACCAAAAGCATTGTGGCCAGTATTACACGCACAAAACCAGAGCAAGAAAAATCTAAATGATTTTATTTCAGAAGCCTATTTTGGCTTAACCCGAAATTTTCAACGCCAGGGCTGGTTGATTCTTTATTTATTTGGTGCATCACCTGCTATCTGTAAAAGTTTTTTTAACAGCAGACCGCATTTAATGGCTGAATTTGATGAATTCGATTCCTATACACTTTATCATCCTTATGCCACCTCACTACGTATGAGTGATATTGGCTATAAAAGTAAAAATCAGGCGAATCTAAAAATTGATTATAATTCATTATCAGGCTATGTCAGCAGCTTAAATGCTGCGATTGAAACACCTTACCCTGATTATGTTGAAATTGGTGTTAAAGTGGATGGAAAATATAAACAGCTCAATTCCAATATCCTGCAAATTGAAAATGAATTCTACAGTACCATCCGCCCCAAGCAAATTGCCGAGTCGGGTGAGAAACCAACCCTTGCCCTAAAACGACGTGGCGTCGAATATATCGAAATTCGTTCACTGGATCTGGATTTATTTGATCCTATTGGTATTGATGAAAATAAAGCGCATTTTATTGAAGCCTTTCTATTACATTGTTTATTACAAGAAAGCCCTCAATACACGGGACAAGAACAATACATTAACAACAGCAATCAACTCAACGTAGCGTATTCAGGCAGAAAACCCGATTTAACGCTTGATAAACAGGGGCAGTCTATCCCATTAAAAACATGGGCCAATGAGATTTTAGACTCCATGCAAACCGTCTGTGAAATACTGGATAATGGCAATGCGGATAAACCGTATAACCAAGCCTTAAAACAGCAGTATATGATGGTTAAAAATCCGGACTTAACTCCCTCAGCAAAAGTGCTGCAAGGTATGAGAGAGAACAAGCAACCGTTTGGCTATTTTGGTTTAACCGCCTCAGAATCGCATAAACAACATTTTAAAGCGCATCGACTTACCCCGCTAACAAGCCAAAAGTTTGATGAGATAGGTAATATATCGCATAACAAACAAAAAGAAATTGAAGCCAACGACACCCTCTCTTTTGATGACTTCTTAAGTAACTACTTTTCCCAGGAATAATCACATACCAACGCTTTATTTTAAATACACG
>CAYMPX010000256.1:0-3981 GCA_964392135.1 uncultured Methylomarinum sp. | reverse complement strand
AATAGATTGCCATAATTTATTTGAGAGGTGTATTTTTTTGTTAACAGAAAAGCAACTACAGAAATTAGTTATTGAGTATCTTAAACTTCATCCAAAAATAGCATGGTCAGAAAGATTCAATGTTGGAGCTCATTTGTTAATAAACGAAAATAGTCGACGTTTTATCAGATACTCCTTTAGAGGCTGTTCAGATATCCTTGGACAGTTGAAAGATGGTAGGTTTTTAGCTGTTGAAGTGAAAAGTGCAAAAGGTAAAGTGACTGAGTACCAACAGCAATTTATTGATTGTGTAAATAAAAATGGTGGACTTGGTGTGGTTGTCAGGTCTATTGATGACCTTAACAACGCTTTGAAAAAATAAAAGAGTTACTGTTGTAAATTATTTTATAGCGACGTTATAATATTTTTCTCACTCTTGTTATACACATTTTTCCAATATTAAAGGGGGCAGTATGGGTTGTATCACTAAACACATCAACTATGTATCTGCCTGTGCTGAACTTACCTTTAATCTTCACAAAACTCATCACAGTCATCTATTAATAATGAATTTGCATGATTTCGAGGATTAGTCACATCTAGAGTCATGTCTTTTGAGGTACGCATGACTTTAAAAAATAATAAAAAAATTCTCTTCGCAGGATATCCTTACAAATACTATAAAGAAACTATTAATAATGGTATTGCTGTTTACGGTGCCTCTAACTATGGCATTGTAGATCTTGAAGAAAACAATCTACTGAGTAACAGCTGGGGTGGATTATCATGAATGATAAAATAGAAAATACAACTGTCTCTAAGCAAGCATGCTCTGATAAAACATCCGAAAAACAAAAACGTTCAAATGAACGTCTAATTGAAGTAGGACTAGAATTATTTGAGGGTGACGAAAGCAAGTTATATCAAGCGATTTATAATGCTTCTAAGATAGAAAAGACTAAAGCTAAGCTAGCAGATGCTAAAAACAATACAAATACTGTAAAAGTGTTTGATATTGAAAAATTAATTCATATTCGAGATAACCTGAGTTCAAATGAACGTAGCCTAAGAACAATTTTAAAAAAATTTAATCTGGACTTTGATACGGGTTATCGAGAGCTAAAGGGCATATCACAAACTTTTACAACTGATATTGAAAACCTAAAACAAAAATATCCAAATTGTAAAGAGTTTCTGGAGTTTATTGATGAATTTGCCGCTTTGTCACTGTATCGCTCTGGATATAGAGAAATGAGTTTTCCACCTGTTTTGTTATCTGGTCCACCTGGTGTCGGCAAAACGGCTGTGGTTTCAGAGGTAGCAAAACTTTTAGAAGTAACTTATAGAAAAATAGATTTTGCCACTGTGACTTCAGGGTTTGTTTTATCTGGTTCAACAACATCGTGGAGTGAAGCCAAAACGGGGTGTGTTGTAGATATTCTACGAGATGGACTAACTGCAAATTCAATACTTATTCTAGATGAAATTGATAAAGTTGGTGGTGATAACAGGTATGACCCGTTAGGTTCACTTTACACATTGCTAGAAAAAAACATGGCAATGGAGTTTATTGACGAAGCCCTTGATATCCCAGTAAACGCCAGTCATCTTATGTTCGTTGCAACTGCAAACAATGTTGAACTGATTCCTGAAGCAATTCGTTCTCGATTTATTGAAATTGTTATAAAACCAATCGAAAAAAAACACCATAAAGTTGTTACGCAATCTATTTATTCATCTCATTTGAAAACAGAAAAAATTGAAGAAGCATTTAGTAAAAAAATAAATGATGAGACTCTTGATTTTTTACGGGGTTCTTCGCCACGAGAGATAAAGCTAGTTCTGGCAAGAGCTGTTGCAAAAGCAGCCCGAAGATCAAAGGGTGAAAACGTAATTCAACTTCAATCAGATGATTTGATTTTAGTAGATGATGATCACCATAATCCAGTAGGGTTTATTTGGAACAGATAATGACTACTTTTTTTAAAAAAATAAAAATGATTTTAAAAATGTACTGACAAAGAATCTGACTTTAGTACTGAAATAAAAATAAAAGGTGATGTTGCATAGAGCATTGACTAATTCTCAATAAAATTGATAACAAAGAATAGTGTAGAAGTGAATTGATGCGAAAGAATGCAAATAGCTATGTATTGTTTTTCTGTATATGCAATAACGATCATTAACAATAGTACATCTTGTATATGAGATATACAGTTCATATCGTATACAGTTTGTATGTTTTTTATCTAAATTTAGATTAAAACTTACCATCAGGGGAACCATGGGAAAAACACTTGCGTATTTAAGAGCTTCTACAGATAAACAAGATACAAACAATCAAAAACTTGAGATTCTTGAATTTGCTAGAAAAAAAGAGATTCAGATCGATGACTTTATTGAGTTGACAATATCTTCACGCAAATCACAAAAACAGCGCCGTATTGAAGAACTAAACTCAAGGCTTGATTCATCAGATACTTTAATTGTCACTGAACTTAGTCGGATTGGTAGAAGTACGGCTGAAGTTATTGGATTAATCAATGCGCTAGTTGAGAAAAATGTTCGTGTTGTGATTCTGAAGCAGAATTTGGATATCAATCAGTATGACATGAATTCAAAGATAATAATAACGCTGTTTTCATTATTTGGAGAGCTTGAGCGTGATCTTGTGAGTGTTAGAACAAAAGAGGCACTCGCAGCAAAAAAAGCACAAGGGCAGATATTGGGTAAACCTAAAGGGACGGTTCAGAGAAGTAAATTTGATCAGCATGTCGATAAAATTAAAGAGTTGTTGGACTTGGGATTGTCAGTACGAAAAATAGCGAAAATCCTTGGGTATACTAACCATATTGCTCTGAACACTTATATTAATAAGCGAAATATTAGAGTATCAATGACAGATTAATGGTTGTAATTATGGTTTTTTACTTAATTCATTGAATAAGTAATACGTGATAAAATCCTAAAACAACTATCATACAATGTACCATTCTAAAAGTTGCCTTCTTAAATAACATGGAATAGGTTTCTAATAGTGCATGGAGACAATTTGACAATAGCATGAGTATTTTAATTAAAACTGTTCGCATCTCAGGTTTTCGAGGTTTGAAAAATATTGAAGTTCAGCTTGAAAAAACCACGGTTTTGACAGGGATGAACAATACGGGGAAAACATCTTTCCTGAAAGCACTACAGCTAGCGTTAGGGAATCGTCAGTTTATTTCTCAAGATGATTTCTTTATTCAAGACAGTACTGTACTTGAGAAGATAATCATCGACCTTTTGGTTGTACCTATTGATGACAACAGTATTAGGTGCGAAGATTTTTCAGAAGATTGGGAAGTATTATTTACCGAGCACAGAGTTCGTTATGATGATATTGGTAATGCTTTTGTTCCTCTCAGAACAATCATTACTTTTGATTCAATAAATAATAGTTACTCAACTCAGCAGTTTATTTTACAAAGCTGGCCAGAATTTGAACAAGAAGGCGCTAACTGGTTCGATATAGAAAATGGAAAGAAGGTAGGATTTCATTTTGATGAAGTTCCATTTTTCTACATGGATGCTCAGCGGGATATATTGGATGACATAAAATTAAGAAATTCTTACCTTGGTAAAATGTTGTCTAAAATTGAGTATTCCAAGGATGATATCAAGGATCTTGAAGAACAGATTGAATTACTAAATGAAAAAGCGGTTAGCAGTAGCGATATTTTATCCAATATCAAAACAAGTTTGAAAGAACTTGATACAGCAATGGATACCCATAGCGAAGGGATAGAAATAACACCTTTTACTAAAAAAATTCGAGATTTAAATAAAGGTTTAACAATCTATTATTCTGATCAGAAAGAACCATTCTCGATGGAATATCATGGTATGGGAACAAGGAGTTGGTCTTCTCTACTTACATTGAAGGCATTTATTACCTTGCTTTCAATTAATGCTGATAAAGAGCAATCAGTTTTTTTTCCTATTCTTGCGATTGAGGAACCA
>CAYMPX010000255.1:0-4004 GCA_964392135.1 uncultured Methylomarinum sp. | reverse complement strand
CCGCTCGGTTCGTAGCCGAGTACTCTATCCAGCTGAGCTACGGGCGCCTTGTTGATTTGTATATTATCTATTCTCTTGATTTTTTTGTCAACTAATTAATTACATTTCTATATTTAATTAATTTTCAAACGATGGCGGAGAGTGAGGGATTCGAACCCTCGATGGGAGTTAAAGCCCATACTCCCTTAGCAGGGGAGCGCCTTCGGCCGCTCGGCCAACTCTCCTAAAACTTTTTAGTCTTCAGAACCAGTCAATCCAGTTGACTCTGCTTGTTCTTTTTTTATTCGCTCATAAATTTCTTCTCTATGCACTGATGTTTCTTTAGGTGCATTGATTCCGATGCGAACTTGATTACCCTTAACCCCTAATACAGTGACAGTAACATCATCACCTATCATTAAGGTCTCTCCTACTCGTCGAGTTAAGATAAGCATAATATCTCCCTACGTTTCCATTTAATCTTGCCGCTGTTATGTAACAGCAAACTAAGATGAGAATTATATCGTTTTTTTCAGAACAAATAAAGTGGAATTTACGATTCTTCTTTATCCAGTTCAAAAGCCTTGTGTAAGGCACGAACAGCTAACTCTAAATATTTTTCATCTACAACCACAGATATCTTGATTTCAGAGGTTGAAATCATTCGGATATTAATACCTTCATCCGCCAATACTTTAAACATTGTACTGGCAATGCCGGCATGAGAACGCATTCCTACACCAACAACAGATATTTTAACAATACTATCATCACCGATAACCTTTCTCGCACCCAGGTTATTACATACTTGCTCTAAAATCGCTTTGGTTTTTTGGTAGTCGTTACGATGCACCGTAAAAGTAAAATCTGTCGTTGCATCGTCTGCTATATTTTGGATAATCATATCAACTTCGATATTTTTATCCGCTACAGGACAAAGAATTTTAGATGCAACGCCTGGCAAATCAGGCACGCCCGTAATTGTTAATTTAGCTTCATCACGGTTAAATGCAATGCCTGAAATTAAAGCTCTTTCCATTTCTGATTCCTCGTAGGTAATAAGTGTGCCACTACCTTGTTTAAATGATGATAAGACTCTGAGTGCTACGTTATATTTTCCAGCAAACTCAACCGATCTAATTTGCAATATTTTTGATCCTAGACTAGCCATTTCCAGCATTTCTTCAAAAGTAATTTCATGCAACCTTCGTGCTTTAGGCTCTACTCTTGGGTCTGTGGTATAAACACCATCTACGTCCGTATAAATATGGCATTCATCTGCTTTTAATGCCGCGGCCAGGGCAACCGCAGTAGTGTCTGATCCCCCACGCCCTAGCGTAGTGATATTACCGTTTTCATCAACCCCTTGAAAACCTGCAACGACAACAACAGACCCTTTTTCGAGATCTTGCTTGATTCTTGCATCATCAATTTCTCTAATTCTGGCTTTGGTATGCATACTATCGGTTAAGATTTTAACTTGTCCTCCGGTGTAGGAACATGCGGGACAACCTAAATCATGTAATGCCATACTTAATAATGACATCGTTACCTGCTCACCGGTAGAGAGCAGAACATCCATCTCTCTATTATCAGGTTGCGATTGCATTTCTGTTGCCATTGCAGTCAAGCGATTGGTTTCGCCACTCATTGCAGAGACAACAGCCACAATATCATCCCCTTGATCTCGGGCTTTTTTAATTTTTTCAGCAACCGCTTTAATACGCTCTACTGAACCGACGGATGTTCCACCGAATTTATAAACAAATACTGCCATTTTTTAATTTAATTTCCAAATACTGTTTTTTTAGGATAGCGGTAAAACATTTAATGCCTGTCAATCAAGGTATTGTCAGGTTACATTTTTTGGTGATACAAAAAACGTAATCCAAACCACCCGGCTATTGAAAGGTCGTATTGTACCTTTATTCCTTAACCTTTTAGCTGTGCTTCTACCCACGCTGGCACTTGTTTTAATGCCTCCTCTAACCCTGATGGATCGGTTCCGCCTGCTTGCGCCATATCGGGTCGCCCACCCCCCTTACCACCCACTTTTGTTGCAACTGAATTCACTAAATCACCGGCTTTTAATCGCTTGGTTTGATCTTTAGTTACTCCGGCTATTAAGCTAACTTTGTCATCTTTAACGGTGGCTAAAACAATGGCAGCACTGGCTAATTTATTTTTCAATTGATCGACCATATCGCGTAGCGATTTAGGATCAACATCGTCTAGTTTTACAGCCAATACTTGAATACCATTAATTTCTACAGCTTGAGCAGTTAACTCACCGCCGGCTGAACTGGCTAATTTAGATTTCAATCGATCCAGCTGTTTTTCTAACTGCTTGTTCTTGTCAACTAACTGCCGAACCTTGTCCGATGCTGTTTCAGCTGAACTTTTCACCAGGCCCGCAATATTCGCCAGTACTTTATCCCGGTTTGCAATCCATTCTATACAGGCTTTTCCTGTCACCGCTTCTATTCGTCTTACCCCGGAAGCGACACCGGTTTCACTAATGATTTTAAAACACCCTATATCACCCGAGCGTTCAACATGCGTTCCGCCACATAATTCAATTGAAAAGTCGCCCATTTTCAATACGCGTACTTCATCACCGTATTTTTCACCAAATAATGCCATTGCGCCTGCTTT
The DNA here is from genome assembly GCA_964392135.1 of uncultured Methylomarinum sp. Lineage (GTDB taxonomy): Bacteria > Pseudomonadota > Gammaproteobacteria > Methylococcales > Methylomonadaceae > QPIN01. The sequence goes on along the minus strand of CAYMPX010000255.1, from coordinate 1,370 downwards.
AACCGCATCATCTTTAGACATGACTTCAGCAGACACCGCATTATTCATCCGGATTTTCGCATTGACAATCGATTCAATAGTGCCAATTTCTTCTACTGTCATAGGTTCAAAATGTGAAAAATCAAAACGTAATCTTTCCGGGTTAACCAATGAACCTTTCTGAGTAACATGATCACCTAAAGTTTGTCTTAATGCTGCATGTAACAAATGCGTTGCTGAATGATTACGCTCTGTGGCATGTCTATCTTCCGCATTAACACTGACATCACAGCTTTGATTATTAACAATCTCGCCTTCAAGCATACGACCTTTATGCAAAAACAGTGTACCGCCCTGCTTTTGTGTATCTTTTACTTCAAAAACAGATGAGCCCACTTTGATTGTGCCACTATCGCCTGTTTGCCCCCCTGACTCGGCATAAAAAGGTGTTTTATCCAAAACAACAACACCTTCTTCACCCGCTTGCAACTGTTCAACCTCTTGACCTTTAGCAAATAAACCAACAATCTGAGCCGAAGCGGTTAAATCATGATAGCCTGTGAAATCCGTTTGACTCTCATGTCTAATATCCTGATCATAATCCGCATCAAATTTACCGCCTGCTCTTGCTCTATTACGCTGAGCAGACATTGCAATTTCAAACCCGGCATGATCAACTGTTAACGCGTGCTCCCTGGCAAAATCAGCGGTTAAATCAACAGGAAATCCATAAGTATCATATAAAAGGAATACGATATCCCCTGGAATAACATTGCCTTCAATTTTAGCGACACAGGCTTCCAGAATTTTCATGCCTTGTTCTAAAGTTTCAGCAAACCGTTGTTCTTCTTTTTTAAGAATCAATTCAACCTGTGTTTGAGCCTCTTTCAATTCAGGAAACGCCTCACCCATTTCTTCGACTAAGGGTGCAACCAGTTTATAAAAGAAAACCTCACTGGTTCCTAAACGATAACCATGACGAATGGCACGACGAATAATCCGTCTTAATACATAACCACGACCTTCATTGGATGGCAATACACCGTCCACTACCATAAAGGCACAGGAACGAATATGATCTGCGATCACCCGCAAGGAACTATTTGTTAAATCAGTAATACCTGCTAACTTAGCCGCAACTTTTAACAGGTTTTGAAATAGATCAATTTCATAGTTGTTATGCACGCCCTGTAAAACGGCTGCAATCCTTTCCAGACCCATGCCCGTATCCACTGAAGGTGCAGGCAAAGGATGTATCTCACCGTCTTTATCACGGTCATACTGCATAAACACCAGATTCCAGATTTCTATATACCTGTCCCCCTCTTCTTCTGACGTTCCCGGAGGTCCTCCGGCAACATCTTCACCATGATCGTAAAAAATTTCAGTAC
>CAYMPX010000254.1:2384-4013 GCA_964392135.1 uncultured Methylomarinum sp. | reverse complement strand
AGCTGTTAAAGCAAACAGTTTGATAGAAACAACTTTATAGAGGAAAACATGGCTAAAATAGTAGATGTTAAAGCGAGCGAAGTATTAGACTCACGCGGGAACCCAACCGTTGAAGTAGAAATTACTTTAGCTTCTGGCGTTGTCGGTAGCGCAATGGTACCTTCTGGCGCTTCAACAGGTGAGCGCGAAGCGATTGAATTACGTGATGGTGATAAAGCGCGTTATTTAGGTAAAGGTGTATTAAAAGCCGTTGCAAACGTTAATACCACAATTCGTGATGCAGTGATTGGTATGGATGCGACGGATCAAAAAGTGCTTGATCAAAAAATGATTGATTTAGATGGCACACACAATAAAGCAGTTTTAGGCGCTAATGCGATCTTAGGCGTATCTATGGCAGCGGCACATGCAGCGGCTAAAGAAAGCGGTATTCCTTTGTACCGTTACTTAAATACTAGCGGTAAATTTGTCTTACCCGTACCGATGATGAATATCATCAATGGTGGATCACATGCTGATAACAGCGTTGATTTACAAGAGTTTATGATTTTACCCGTAGGCGCACCTACTTTCCGTGAAGCGATTCGTTACGGCGCTGAAGTGTTTCATAATCTGGCTAAAGTACTCAAAGCCAAAGGTTTGGCAACCACTGTGGGTGATGAAGGTGGCTTTGCTCCTAACCTTTCTTCAAACGAAGAAGCCATTGAAGTTATTTTAGAAGCGATTGAATTAGCGGGTTATAAAGCAGGCGAAGACATTTATTTAGGTATGGATGCTGCGGCTTCTGAGTACTATAAGGATGGTAAGTATGTATTGGCAGCGGAAGGCAAAAGCCTTTCTTCTGAAGAAATGACTGACTTCTTTGTAGACTGGGTAGAAAAATATCCCATTATCTCTATCGAAGATGGCCTGGATGAAAATGATTGGGACGGCTGGAAAGTTCAAACTGAAAAACTAGCGGGCAAAATCCAATTGGTCGGTGATGATTTATTCGTAACGAACCCTGCTATTTTGCAAGAAGGTATTGATAAAGGTATTGCTAACTCAATTTTAATCAAAGTAAACCAAATTGGTACTTTGACTGAAACTTTAGAAGCCATTAATAAAGCATCTGACGCGGGTTACAGTGCAGTAGTTTCTCATCGTTCAGGTGAAACAGAAGATACTACTATTGCTGATTTAGTGGTTGCGACAGGTACAGGTCAAATTAAAACAGGTTCATTGAGCCGTTCTGACCGTATCGCTAAATATAACCGTCTAATGAAAATTGAAGACGAGTTAGGTGAAAATGCTGTTTATGCAGGGCGTAGCGCATTTAAAATGCTTTAACAGCAGGTGAAAGGCTAAAGGTACAAGGCAAAAAGAGCAGTATATGAATTTTGTCAAAATACTTATAGTCGTGCTGATTCTACTAATTGCCCAGTTACAATACCGTTTGTGGCTGGGTGATGGTGGTAGGCAACAAGTTCAAGCGTATCAACAGCGTCTGGATAGTCTTAGCAAAGAAGCCAAGGAAAAAAAGGAGCGTAATGATGCGCTCTATGCAGAGGTGTTAGATTTACGCAAGGGCGAAGAGGCGATAGAAGAAAGAGCCCGTTATGAATTAGGGATGATTAAAGAAAATGAAAC
>CAYMPX010000254.1:0-2284 GCA_964392135.1 uncultured Methylomarinum sp. | reverse complement strand
AGGCGATAGAAGAAAGAGCCCGTTATGAATTAGGGATGATTAAAGAAAATGAAACCTTTTTTCAAGTAATCGAGTAAAGATTACCAAAATTAGGCTGTCCAGTATGGAAAGAACTTCAGTTCGCTCTATTTAAAACAGCTTAACCAAATTATATGCGGATTAATATCCGTACTACTGGTAACTGGGCAAGCTTTGTCCAGTCGATATGTTTTATCAAACACCCTATATGACAGATTCCGTAAAATTCTGGGCTGTTGTTCCTGCTGCCGGTGTAGGCAAAAGGATGCAAGCAGACAGACCCAAACAATATCTTCCTCTCGCTGATCAAACCGTTTTAGAAAAAACCTTAACGCGATTGTTAGGGGCAAATGTTTTTTCTGCTGTCGCTGTGGCAATTTCTAAAGAAGATCCCTATTGGCCTGAGCTGGAAATATCAAATCACGAAAAAGTGATTACAGCGGCAGGCGGAAAAGAAAGAGCCGATTCTGTATTGTCTGCTTTAAAATCACTAAGAGAGCAAGCCTCTGATAATGATTGGGTATTGGTGCATGATGCAGCAAGACCTTGCTTGACTAGTACAGATATTCATCTGCTGATTGATACATTAAAAGAGGATGAGGTGGGTGGGATTTTAGCCTTATCATCTCATGACACTTTAAAAAATGTTGCTGGAAATAGCATTACAGAAACCATAGATAGACGTGTTATTTGGCGTGCATTAACCCCGCAGATGTTTCGTTATGGACTATTGAAAAAAGCATTAGAAGATGCAGAAGGTAATCCTGCTGTTACCGATGAAGCCAGCGCATTAGAAATGCAAGGCTTGCAACCCAAAATAGTGGAAGGGCGATCCGATAATATAAAAATCACCCGACCTGAAGATTTAGCGCTTGCACAATTTTATATGGAGCATCAACAATGATTAGAATAGGCCAAGGTTACGATGTACATCGTTTTATTGATGAAGGTGAGGTTATACTCGGTGGTGTCACCATAGATTATGAAAAAGGCTTGGAAGCCCATTCAGATGGTGATGTGGTTTTACATGCATTAACTGATGCATTATTAGGCGCTGCCGCTTTAGGGGATATAGGGAAGCATTTTCCTGATACAGACCCGGAATTTAAAGGCGCTGATAGTCGCGTGTTATTACGTCATGTGTACGGTGTTGTGCAAGAAAAAGGCTACACGCTGGTTAATGCGGACATTACTATCATTGCCCAAGCGCCCAAAATGGCACCCCATATCATCGCCATGTGTACTAATATTGCAGAAGATTTAAGTGTTGATATTGACTGCATTAATGTAAAAGCCACAACCACTGAGAAGTTAGGATTTGAAGGGCGTAAAGAAGGTATTGCTGTACAGGCAGTGGTTCTTATTGAAAAGTGATTTTACCCTGAGCTATCGCCTTTAGTTTCCTTTTTACAGGTGAAGTAATGTTTTTAGCTAAATATATTGCAATAAATTGTAAATTGAATTATTATTCTCGGCTGTCCAGCATTCGTTGGATTTTATAAAGTGGAGAGTTGGCCGAGCGGTCGAAGGCGCACGCCTGGAAAGTGTGTATACGGCAACGTATCAAGGGTTCGAATCCCTTACTCTCCGCCATTATTACCTCCTGGTAAGTCCGTAAAAGTCCATTAACCCCACTAAAATAAACACCTAAAGCGTTATTCCTTTCCGTACACGTCCGAGAAAATCCATTGACATACCCCCACAAAATAGGGGGTGCATTCGGGGGTACATCATCACCTTGAAAGGGAGGTACCCCCAAAGGCCTTTAAATGTCCCGAAAATAAACGCCTTAAAACCTAAAGACAAAGATTACAAAGCATCTGACGAAAAAGGCTTGTACCTACAGGTTAAAAAGAATGGTTCAAAGTATTGGCGTTTTAAATACCGTATTAATGGGGTAGAAAAATTATTGTCTTTGGGGGTATATCCTGATGTTTCTTTAAAAAGTGCGAGAAATGACAGAGATACTGCTAAAAAACAAATTATGGATGGTCTTGACCCCCGGTTTAATGCGTAAACTTGAGAAGGCAGGGAGTAAAGAAAATACTTTTCAAGCCATTGCCGAAGAGTTTTTAATCAGTAATTCCCATAAATGGAGTGATTCAATGTGATTATTGGTGATTTTAAAAGGACAGGCTAGTAAACGAAAAACAGAGGTAACTAAGTAACTTTCCTCTGAAAGTCGCATAACATAAGGTTTTATATGAATAAACGCCATGTTCGACTTTTTAAATTTCGACCAAGCTTTCAAACTGCAAAGCTTCAC
>CAYMPX010000253.1:0-4015 GCA_964392135.1 uncultured Methylomarinum sp. | reverse complement strand
CCATTCTTCAATCTGATGATTTTTTGTTGTGGACAGCGCTGGGCGTTATTCTCGGCTTTGGACAAAAAATAGTCGCCGTTACCAGGATCTAACAAATAACAAAAGATTATTAGATGAACAACAGACCAAAGCTTTCAACGCGTTGGATAAGGCAAGAACTGCTTTTTCACCACTTCCATCGGAAATGTTCAAGTTACGCGGACAAAAAAACTGGAATCTTGCTAATTATTGGTTAGGAAGCAAAGCAGCACCTCTAGGTGCTGAATTAGTGAGCATATTACAATCGATGTCTAAAAATCAACAACAATTATTGCAGGACGATGCGAAACAATCACTGATAGCACAAGAACAGGCAATCACTGCAACATGGATCTTTTTAGCGGTCAGTATCGTTATTGCCATTATCTTTGGGCTATTATTTATTTTATCAGTCAACCGACGCTTAGCGAGTTTATTATGTTTTATACAAAAAATAGCAGAAGGTAACCTTCAAGAGAGTAACAATCAAGGTACGGTATCAAAAGATGAAATAGGTCAATTAGAAACTGCTATGATCGATTACGTAAAAAAAATGCGTCATGTGATTGGTGAAGTAAGAGGGGGAGCAGATAATCTGGCCAGTGCTTCACAAGAAGTCAGTGCAACCGCCCAGAGCATTAGCCAAGGTGCAACAGAACAAGCATCTAGTGTTGAAGAAACCACCAGTGCTATTGAACAACTAAATGCGTCTGTACAACAAAACACCGAAAATGCCCGGGTAACCGAACAAATGGCCTCCAAATCTGCTAATGAGGCTGATGAAGGGGGTAAAGCAGTGACTGAAACTGTTTCTGCAATGAAGCATATCGCCAAGAAAATTGGCTTGATTGAAGATATTGCCTATAAAACCAACCTACTCTCGCTTAATGCTGCTATCGAAGCGGCATCTGCCGGTGAACACGGCAAAGGCTTTGCTGTCGTTGCTGCCGAAGTCCGTAAACTGGCTGAAAGCAGTCGTGTAACAGCAGAGGAAATAAATGAACTAGCAACTAATAGTGTAGACATTGCAGAAAAAGCAGGCGTCCTTATTACCGCTGTCATCCCGGATATCGTTAAAACATCTGATTTGATTCAGGAAATCAGTGCGGCCTCTGAGGAACAGTCTAGTGGTATCGGACAAATCAATGATTCTATGATGCAATTAGATAAAGCAACGCAACAAAATGCTGCGGCCTCTGAACAATTGGCAGCAACGTCTGAAGAATTAAGTGGTCAAGCAGAACAACTACAACAAGCTGTTGCTTTTTTTATTATGGATGAAGATACACAACCGTTGCAAAATTTCTCTAGAAGAACGCCACCATCACGCAACAGACCAACAGATTCAAATATTACCCAACCTATGAGTACGGTTAGAGGCAATGCATCCCCAGAATTTAATGATCAAGATTTTGAGCGTTTCTAACATCTGGAGTTTCTTATGAATGAACTAATATCATCACTTAACTCAAGCAATACACGCCTGACTACTCAGGAGCAACTTGGACAATATTTAACCTTTTTGGTAGGACAGGAAAGATTTGCCATTAGCATTTTGGATGTTAAAGAAATTATTGAAATAAGCAATGTTACCCATGTGCCGATGACACCTGATTATATTCATGGTGTTATTAATTTAAGGGGTAATGTTGTACCCGTTGTTGACTTATCTGCAAGGCTAGGTCACGATTGCACAGAAATTAGCAAACGTAGCTGTATAGTCTTAGTAGAAATTGAACTCTCTGACAGCGTTCAATTAATCGGTATGCTAGTTGATGAAGTGAAAGAGATTCTAGAAATTCCAGCTGAAAACATCCAGCCAGCCCCGGATTTTGGCACCGATATTAGAACAGAATTTATCCAGGCCATGGGACGAGTTGGTGATGATTTTATTATTTTACTAGCTATTAACAGGGTACTATCAATTGAAGAGTTGTCTCAATTAGAGCAAGTTTCACAATTTCATGGCAATAGCATACCGACTGAAACCACTGCTTAAATTCTGCCTTTAACCTCCTAAAAATCTGTCAGGATGAATTTTTTTGACTAAAGGAACAAGGGTTCAATAATATCCTCATTCTTTAAAATCAAATAAAACTGTTAGCAGTTAATTGAGATTAGATCGAACTTATCATCCTGAATAACTTTAATACATATAGTAACAATATCAGGTTCAAATTTTTTACCACTTTCCTGTTTAATTGTGTTGATTATTTCATCTATTGAAAACTTATCACGATAAGGTCTGCACTCAGACATTGCTGCCACCTCATCAGCAATAGCCATTATTTTGGCTTCTAACTTTATTTCGTCCCCCGTAAGACCATTAGGATAGCCTGAGCCATCAATATTTTCATGGTGCTGTAAAATCATATCTGCTACTGGCCAAGGAAAATCCACGGTAGACATGAGCTGATAACCAATCGTTGTATGTTGTTGCATAATTAAACGTTCATATTCATCAATAGGACCGGGGCGAGTTAAAATTTCAGCAGGAATGTATGTTTTTCCGATGTCATGAATTAAGCTGCCTATTTTTAGTCCTTCCAAGTCGTCAACACTGAGCCCCATTCGCTTTCCTATGGCAACAGCGAGTCTGGCGACTTTATGTTGATGACCGGCTGTGTATAGGTCATGTTTCTCAATGGTTAAACTAATTGCCTTGACCATTTGTAATAAGAGTTTTTTGATTTTGATTTCAGCCCGCTTTTTCTCTTCATGCAGGCACTCAATATCGGACCGGTTATGTAGGGTAATTAAAAAGGCTTGTTCGCCCTCATGGGTGATTGTCGAAGAGCGGATTTCTAATAGTAAATCATCTTTATTTTTACGATTAAGTCTTTTATGAAAAACCTGATTTTCTTTAAAAGGGAGTTTAAATTCATCACCTGGCAAAACCCTGTAGTGCTTTATGAGTAAAGTTAATGCACTCGGGTTTGAAAATATAACTTTTTTAGCCGCATCAACAACAATAATGCCATCCGTATTATGGTTAACGATTTGTTCTAATAAACCTGAAGTTTCTACATTTTGTTGCACTAATCCAGCATTAGCTGCCTTTAACTCTACAGTTAACCGACTATTTTCTATTCGCAATTCACTGTATTCAAATGCTTCCTTAAGAGTCATTCTTATTTGTGTATCGTCCCAGGGCTTGGCAAGAAACTTATAGATATTACCTTCATTTATGGCTTCAGTAATAGTGTCAAAATCAGAAAACCCACTGAGTATAATGCGAGTAATATCAGGATAATCTTGTTTTACCCTGGTTAAAAACTCAATCCCGGTCATCACCGGCATACGGTGGTCAGAGACGATGACATTGACAAAATTATTTTCTAGTATTTGTAATGCTTCGATGCCTCCATTGGCTAATAGAATAGTATAGCCATCCCTACGTAATAAGCGTTTTAGAGCGTTTAAAATATTAGGTTCATCATCAACAAGTAGTAATGTTCTGTCGGTCATAATGGTCTCGCATTTTTTAAAAAAATGCCCGGTATTTCCGTTTTCTCGCCTTTAAAATATTTGATAATCTCAGAGCGTGCTATTTCAACGGGTACATGTTGATTTTGTAAAACCATTAATAATCTATTAAACTCAGCTCGTTTTTGTTGTCCTGTGTCAGAATTGTCTCGGCGCGAGTTAAATTCATCCATTAAAGTAGAGCCACAACGACAATTTCTAAAGACTTCCACAATAGCAGTACCATCTTCTTCCAGTGCTTCTTTTAGAGAAGAACGTCCGCGTGGCATATTCTGAGTCTCTGTTAAAAACTGTTCAGCTGTCTGATAGGTCTTTCCACAAACAGTACAGTTTTTAGGGAAAGCGGATTCAATAAAAGTCGTAAGTCCATTAAAATAGTTATTAGAATTGTTCATTTTTTTATTTAGCTCAAATAATGCAGCATTAAGCCTAAGCCCTTTACGATAATGTTAGTTATTGCTCGCGGCGGCGCTGGCGTGGGGGACGTGTCTGGAAGCGGCGCGCGGACACG
>CAYMPX010000252.1:0-4043 GCA_964392135.1 uncultured Methylomarinum sp. | reverse complement strand
ATAGTTATCAAGGTTTGGCAACACAAGTAGATAATTTATTAGCAGATCCAAGTACAGGGCTGCAACCTATCGTGCAAAGTTTTTTTAATTCAGTGAATGATTTAGCGAATGATCCATCATCTATTGCGGCGCGGGATGTGGTGTTAAGTGAAGGTAGTAGTTTAGCGTATCGTTTTAATAGCATTAGTGAGCAGTTTAAAGGATTAAAAAATCAGGTGAATAATGATTTAGACACGATGACTCAGGACGTCAATAATTATACGAATGCAATTGCTGATTTGAATGGTCGAATTAGCGTCGACACAACACGAGCTAATGGTGCTCTCCCCAATGATTTATTAGATAAGCGTGATGCGGCTTTAAATAAACTGGCGGAACTCTTGGATGTATCTGTTATTTCGCAAACAAATGGCATGGTAAGTGTACTGATGAGTAATGGTCAACCTTTGGTGTTAGATACACAAGCGAGTCAATTAAGTACACAACGTAATGAATTTGATGCCACAAAATTAGATGTTACCTTGATACCTGCGAAAGGAGTTCCACAGGTGATTGGTAATCAACTCAGTGGGGGAGCGTTAGCGGGTGTATTGCGTTTCAGGGATGAAGTTTTAGACCCTGCCCAACAAAAACTGGGTGCGGTTGCTGCGGCAATTACTATGGATTTTAATGCCATTAATGAAACAGGTTATGATTTAGACGGTAATCCGGGGTCGGCCTTTTTTAATATTAAAGGAACCAGTGAAGTACCGGTAACCAGTTTATCAAGTAATACCGGAGCAGCGACTGTTACGGCTGCTTTTAATGATATTAATGTCAATCCCGCCGGCGCAAGTAGTGCCGATTTAGATACCAGTGATTATTTATTAACATTTGATGCGGGAAATTATACTTTAACCCGGATGAATGATAATAAAACAATACCGTTAACATTAGATAGTTTGACAGGTGATTTAACGACCACTAACCCCTCAGATGTATTGCCCGGTATTACCTTGAATATAGCTGTGGGGACAGTACCTGATAATAAGGATCAGTTTTTTATCAGACCGACTTATCAAGCGGCTAATAATTTAGCAATGAATATAACGGATCCGCGAAAAATTGCAGCCGCAACAAATTTAGATGCTGATGGGGTTACTATTATAAATGGACCTATGCAGGGTGATAATAGGAATGCTTTAACTTTAGCAGGACTGGCAAATAATTTAGGTATGTTTGGAGGCAAAGTGGGTTTTCAAGAAGCTTATGGGCAAATTGTATCTAAAGTCGGTAGCTTAACTCGTGCGGCTAATATTAGTGCATCTGCCCAACAAGCGGTGTTAGATAGAGCAACTGAAGAGAGAGAAAGTCTTTCCGGGGTAAATTTAGATGAAGAAGCGGCTAATTTAATTAAATATCAACAATCTTATCAGGCTGCGGCACAGACAATTTCAGTTGCCAATAGTTTATTTGATACCTTAATTGGCGCTGTGAGATAAGGCAAGTTAATGTTTGAGTTATTATTGCGATGCTTAAATGATGATTTAGATGAAATAGGAATAAACCAAAAATAGATATTATGTTGAATCAGCAGATGTTGTCATCTATTGGATGGCATTAAAATTTAAATATTTTTACATTAAAGACAGGAAAACAATATGAATAATAAAATATCAGGGTTCGCTTTGGCGATGAGTTTACTATGGGCCGGGAATTGTATGTCTGCGGTTTCTGTTGCAGTCTCTGTTGGATTTCCAAAGAGTTCAGCAGGCGGCGTATTTTCAAAAAAAGTAAGTAAATCAATGAGCTGGACACCTTGTATTTCTGATGCAGCAGCAGCAACTGGGACAGTCATTATAGGAGGGGCTGATATAAATAATGGGCAAGACTTTATTGAATTTAAAGCATTAGTTACTAACGAAAAAGACAGTACGACTAATCTATATAAGTACGATCTTTATTTTTTTATTATTGATCCTAGTGGTACGTTTTATACAATTCACCGCACTAAAAATACGGTTGTAAATGGTGTTACCGTAAGAGCAATCGCTGATGCGGCTAGTTTAGTTCCTGCATCAATTACCACTAATGATATTGAAGATGGTTATTTAACCAGCGCACAATTTATTGAAGATAAAATAGATGAAAGTATTTTTAGCGGACCTATCAGGGTTGATGGCTATAGTTTACCGCAAGGAATGTGGCGAGTTGTTTCATTATTAGCGGATCGTACTACTGTTGATTTTGAAGACCCTGCTACATGGGCAGCATGGGACGCGACTTCTTTTGTTTTGGGCACCCCATGGATAACGACTTCGGGGACAGGGGCGGGAGATAGTACTTGCCAATAATTATTGCGCTGCGTCCTGAAAGGCGACGCAGCATATAGGTTTATTGATTTTTAAGATAGAATTTTTAAGGGTAAATCACTTTAGGCTCAAAGTTAGCTGCTGGGTAGTTTGGATCAAATGTTGATTTCTCAGCTATTAAACTGCTTTTGCTCGCTGTAGTGGCAGATGCATCCATATAAAGTACTTTCGGTTGAAAGTTAGCCGCAGGGTAATCCGCATCAAATGAAGATTTTGTTGCTGAGCTGCTGGTTGATTGTGCTGATTCATCAGCAAAAATCACTTTAGGTTGAAAATGAGCAGCCGGGTATTGGCTATCATCACTGTTAGCAACAGCTGTTAAAGGGGGTGAGATGATGCCTGCGATTAACAGACCTAAGATCTTTGTTTTCATTGTGTATATTGTCCAGTAGTCTAACGGCAAAGGTTGCCACGCTGGGTGGTGGCAATTTAAAGGTAAGTATCGTGTATTTTATTTTTCTCTGCAACTGTTTTATAGGCGACTAAACTACAGTAATTCTTTTATTTTTGGATGTTCAGTTAATAATTGCTGGCGAAAGGCTTCGATTGCTGTTTCATTATTTCTATCGGCTCTAGGAATAGAGACTTTAATTTCACTATTAACCGACATAGGTGAGGCGGTTAGAAAGATGAGTCTATCGGCTAGTGCAATCGCTTCCCGTAAATCATGGGTGACAAATAAAATACTATGGGGACGTTGTTGCCATAGCTGGATTAATAAACTTCTTACTTGGCGCGCAGTAGGCGTATCTAAAGAAACAAAGGGTTCATCCATCAGTAAAATATCAGGGTTAACCGCAAATGCTCTGATAATAGCAACCCGTCGACTCATCCCAACGGATAGATGTGCGGGATACACATTTTGTACCGCCGTTAATTGCATGGATTCCAGTAAGGCATCAATAATCTCGGGTGATTGTTGAGTCTCTAACACTAACTCAATATTTTCTCTTACGGTACGCCAGGGTAGCAGTCGAGGATTTTGAAAAATATAACCGATTTTAGGTGCCAATTGTTGCTGGTCTAATAATATTTCACCTTGATACTCGGTATCCAGATTGGCGATAATATTAAGCAAGGTGGTTTTTCCGCAACCGGAAGGACCGATTAAGCAAACAAATTCATTCTTAAGTAAGGATAATTGCAGGTTAGCAATAGCCGTATGTTGACGAGAGTCTGCTGTGGTATAGGTTTTCTCTTTGATCTGAATTTGAATAGCCGTCATCGACGCCACCTTAAGGCTTTTTTATCCAATGGTTTTAAAATAAATAGTTCGATCGTTTGAATCACGGCAATAAAGGCAACGGTATAAGCCAGGATACTGGCAACATCAAACAGTTGAAAGAATAAATGCAGTTGATAACCCATGCCATCACTACGTCCTAAAAGCTCAACCACCAGAATAATTTTCCAGATTAAAGCCAGTCCCGAACGAGTTGCAGCCATTACAAAAGGGTGTAGTTGTGGCCAGATCACCTGGGAAAAGGTTTTCTTTTTGCCAAAATTATAGCAACGTGCCATTTCTAATAAATCTTTGTCCAGCACTTTGGTACCTTCTCTGATAGTGACAATGACATTAGGCAGTTTATTAATCACCACGGCAAGAATGGCAGCTGATTCGATTAATCCAAACCAGACATAACATAAAATAATAGTCACAAGCGCCGGGATATTTAAAAAAATCACCAACCA
>CAYMPX010000251.1:0-4044 GCA_964392135.1 uncultured Methylomarinum sp. | reverse complement strand
TTAAGAATTTTGTTGAAAAAAAGTGTGATAATAATAAGACAAGTTAAGCTGATACTATGCAATATCCACCAATGGAATTCACCCGTAATCTCTCCTGACAGTGTTTTGAATAGAAAAGGTAATAGAAAAGCTTGGCTGAGTCTACTGTTGAATGGCCATTGAGTTATTCCCGAATAAAGATCTTTCCCTTCTACATAGGCTAAAAAAACAAAATCATCGGCATATCCTCCACGAGTCCAGATAGTTCCATAGTTCAGAAGCAATAGCGTAATGATTAGGGCTAAGCCTTTATTTTCAGAAAAGTAGTTTATTTTATTGTGCATGGAATAAATTGGTTGATTATGTATAGTTTAAATTTAGCTGAAAAATAAGTTAACCCTGCTATTGTATTTACTTGGTTGATAATGCTTCGACCCACAAGTCAGCAAACTTTTCTAAGCCTTCTGTTGAAAAGTAAATTCCATCATGTCAATATTTAAAACTTAGCTTGTTGGTATTCCCATAAAATTGCAGAAATATTTATTGTTAGAATAATATGAGCAATTTACTACTTTAAACAGTGATACTACATATTAAATTTCAGACAGAATTAGCATTCATGTTGGAGCAGAATTTAAAGTATAATCTGAACTTGTATTGAATAAAATATATAAATATTTATGAATGATTTTGTGGAAAAAGTAAATAAGACATTGAAACATTATATAAGCAATAGTTTAATTTATTTGCGTACTTTTCGCTATCAAATTAGTTCAGTTAAGTTAGATCGACCAATATTTGTTGTAGGATGTAGTCGAGCGGGTACAACTATGGTTTATAAAACACTTTCAGAATCAAAATATTTAGGCACTTTACAAAAGGAAACCCACGATTTCTGGGCCGCACTACATCCTATACAAGAAAGAAATTGGGAATCACATGAAATACCAGAACAAATGGCATGTGATGAGGATAGACGAAAGGTTGGTTACTTTTTTTACACTCAAACAGGTAAGAAAAGAATTGTTGATAAAAATAATCAAAATGGTTTATCAATAGCCTATTTAATAAAACTGTTTCCTGATGCCCACTTTGTTTATATTAAACGTAAAGCGGGAGATAATATTAATTCTTTGATACAAGGATGGAATAAAGCGAATGAATTTGCAACATGGTCAAGTAAACTTCCTGAAAAAATAAATATTGAAACGGGTCAAAATAAACGCTGGTGTTTCTTTTTGGCTAAAGGATGGAGAAATTTTATAGAATCTAAAATTGAAGAGGTTTGCGCTTTTCAATACAAATCAATGAATGAGGCGATCTTAAAGGCCAAAAACAATATTCCAATTAAACAGTGGCATGAGATGAGCTATGACATATTAATCTCTAATCCAGTAGAGGAGTTTGAGAAAATATTCCTTGGTTGTGGACTCCCATTTGATAATCATTTAAAACAACACTGCAAAGAGGTTTTGCAAAAACCTTACAATACATTCTCAGAAATAAGGGTTGATAAATGGAGGGATGGTGATTATAAAGCAGAAATTGAGAGAATATTACCATACACTGATAGTATTACTAAAAAGATGGGTTATGAGGTGGCTTGACTATACTTCACGGATCACATATGTGGATTTTCTCTCCATATGCGCCAACTTAAGACATTAAGCAAATGCTAACAGTAGTTTTTTCACTTGAGGTGGCAAAGTCTGCAATTGCCACTTACGAAAACACTCTTTCATGACTTTTTTAACCACAGGAAAACATTCCTTTTGCCAAAAAAATGCCCCAATGATAATCATTTTTATCTCGTTTCGGATGGCTTTCCAAAATTGCCACAGTGTTAATTTTCATGGCTTTTAAGGTTCAACCCCATCCACGGAAAAGTGAAGTGGTCACAGTACACCAGTCTACGGGAATCCATGGGCGATATGGGGATTTTAACGAAGAATAACTACCGCAGTTCTCTAGGTAGCTGGGGATTATGTGCTATTGGTGGTTAGTGCTTTAACATTAATTTTCTTGGTTTTTTCTGCTAATTCTTCTAAAGCAAATTTTTTAATTAATACAGAAATAAAGATTAAATGGTAGAGTAGATCCCAATAAGATAAACCTAAAAACATTGTACCTGTCATATAGCAAATAAGGGATGTTCGCAGCATAAAACAATAATTTGTTACCCAATCCATTCCTTCAATATTTTTTGCTAATTTGGGTAGCCTTGTAAGGCTGATAAGGGTTCCTAAAATAAGAGAGAGCCAAAGTCCAAAAGCTATAAAACCATGTTCAGAAAACATTTCTACATAAGAATTGTGCCAGTCACGCATCCCAACATACCTCCAGCCTTCAAAGCCAGCCCCTACAAAAGGGTGATCAAGTGTATGATTCCAGCCATCACTCCATATTTGAATACGACTCATTGCTGAAGCATCTTGTTCATAAGTTTCTAAAGTTTTCATGCGTCCTGTCCACTCTGCAGGAAGGTAAGGAAACATTAAGTAAGCACTGATAAAAACCAGGGGTATAGCAAGAAACTTGTGCTTACTATGTCTGATTAATATTAGAGTGAGAACACCCATGGTTAATAATGCACCACGAGACCAAGAAGCTAATGAACATGCATATATTATTGGTATAGAAAATGTAATCCCTTTTTTACAGAGTTGATTTGTTGTTTGGTGTCGCCAGAGTAGTAAAAGAGGAATGGATATAAGTACAGCAACAGCAAAAGCGTTGTTTTCATAAAATTGAGTACCAGGCGGGCCATAAACACGATAAGAGAAGCCATGAAGAATAGAAAAAATACCGCCTTTAACAGCAATTAAACCAATTGACAGACCAATAGTAATAATGAGGTAGTAAAGCTTCTCTCGAGTATTAATAAGTATCAAGGTGAAATAAAAAGGAAGATATATTTTAGAGATAAACCAGAGTCGTTGCCATGCTAAACCTGGGAAATAGGCCTGTGTGGTGGTAATAAAAAAATAAAACCAGAGTAGACAAAAAACAGGAATGCGCCAATCTTTTGGTAGAGATTGCTTGTCTTTTGTAAAAAGAGTGGAAAAAGTAACAACCAGAAATAAAACCAGATAAACAGGAAGTGTTCGCACAAACCCCCAGGCAAAAGCATGAGGGTTCATATAGCTGAAAATAGCTAAAGACAAAACGCCATGCCAAGGTTTACGTATCGCTGCAATAATAGAAGCAATCAGAAAGATTAAAACAACAAAATCACGCATAATTTAAATAATAAGCCTTTGAATTAATTACGACTTTCTATTAGTCCGATCATTTCACCCAGTGTAGAAGCTAAACGCATTAAATAAAAACGTATTTTGGTGAAGTTAAAGGAAAAAATAACATAGTAGCTATAGTCAAATAATTTTCGCCACATATACAAAGGAATTGGAGCGTGGGGAGGGGTTAGTATAAGTGTGTGAGAGCGGTTTCTTTGAAAGCTTTTTAAAATAAGGTAAGGCAGTTTTAATCGCTCAATATCAACATAATGATATTGGATAATATTGGGTATATATTGAATTAATTCACCAGAATTTAATACTCTTAAAATAAAATCACTATCTTCACCACCTACTAGGTTGTGCCCTATAGGTCCTAAATCTATAGAAAACCCACCGTATTTTTTGAAAATATTTTTTTTAATAATTAGGTTTCCTCCTTGAGGTAATCTTGTGTCAGTACTAATGCGTATTGTTTTGTTTCCTAATTGAAACCGAGGGACTGGGATTGGATAAATCTTGTATTTGCCTTCATCGTGTACCCATAATGGTTCAGATCCAGTCCAGTCGGGAATGAGTTGTCCACAAAAAATAGATACCTCTGGATATTTTTTAATTGCTGTTTGGCACGATATTAAATAGTTTTTTTCTATTCGCTGGTCATCATCAACAAAACAGATAAAACCATCATTTATAATATCAAGTCCATGGTTTAAAGCATATGACTTGCCAGGTTTAGGTTCTTCAGAAAAAGTCAGTGGCAATTTTTTATTATTTTGATCCGATTGATAATTTTCCAGCTGGGTTTTTGTCTCATCTGAACAAGCAT
>CAYMPX010000250.1:0-4071 GCA_964392135.1 uncultured Methylomarinum sp. | reverse complement strand
TGAGTCTTAAAGAAACTTACAGTAAGCGACGCGCTTTGTTAGAACGCATTAACCGTGTTGATTTGGTTTAGGAATGTATAAGGTATAAGTGTGATGACTGACACAGGGATTTTGTTTATCTTCATGGCGTGATAACAGGCTGGTTATTTTTCAAGACCATCGCTATTAAGGAAGGTGCATGAAATAATTCTGACAACTTTGGGACGCGGGTCTTTAGCCCGCCTTTTATAATGCAGACTAAAGACCTGCGCCCCGTATTAAGATGCATACGTTATTTCATGCGCGTTCCTAAGTCATAACATTTGGCAATAATCCTCCCTCATTGACATAATTCATATAAAAATACCCTCTATTCCTGTCTTTTATCGGTAAACACTCGCTTGAAGCCAGCTAAAACAAACAAAATGATTTATCATAGCGCTAAAAAATAATTAGCTTACTTACCACCATGAATGT
This sequence comes from uncultured Methylomarinum sp., assembly GCA_964392135.1. GTDB lineage: Bacteria > Pseudomonadota > Gammaproteobacteria > Methylococcales > Methylomonadaceae > QPIN01. The sequence goes on along the minus strand of CAYMPX010000250.1, from coordinate 3,615 downwards.
AACGTCCAACCCGTCCTCAGACAGAAACCTTTCCCTGATTTTTTTATTTGCAGGCACATTATTTATCAGTGCGACATTGATGTTTATTCTGCAACCGCTATTTGGAAAATTGTTACTTCCTTTGTTAGGTGGTTCCCCCGCTGTCTGGAATACCTGCATGGTGTTTTACCAAACCCTGCTTTTTCTGGGTTATTTATACGCGCATTACCTCTCTTCAAGATTCAGTCAGCACCGACAAATCCAAATACATGCGGCAGTGATAGCCATGAGTCTTATTGCCTTACCCGTTGCCTTACCTGACAATATCATTCCACCGACTGAAAGTAACCCGACATTATGGCTCATGTGGATATTACTGCTTGCAATTGGTTTGCCTTTTTTTATTGTCTCAACCACCTCTCCTTTAATACAGAAATGGTTTTCTCATGTAGGACACCATACTAGCAAAGACCCCTATTATCTTTATGGAGCCAGTAATGCGGGCAGTATGCTGGCTTTATTAAGCTACCCGTTCTTGTTAGAGCCTAATATAGGTTTACTTGAGCAACAAAGTTTTTGGAGTGTGGGCTACGGATTGTTATGTGTTTTGATTATGGCTTGCGGGATTTTTTTATGGCGACAGCAACAATCCAATGCCTTTGAACAGCCGGTTGAAATTGACCCAGAGGACAAATTACCACTCTCCACCAAGCTGCATTGGTTAGTCTTGGCTTTTGTTCCTTCCAGTTTATTACTGGGACTGACTAATTTTATCAGTACCGATATTGCCTCAGCGCCTTTGTTATGGATTATCCCTTTAACACTTTATTTGCTGACCTTTATTCTGGTTTTTTCCAAATGGGCGGATAAAATTCATCCCATTATGCTCTGGTTACAACCGGTTATTTTATTACCCTTTATTGCCTATGCCTTTGTTGACCCAGCCGCTCTACCTTATTGGCTTAACTTAATTCTGCATCTTATCGCGTTTTTTGTCGCGGTTATGGTTTGCCATGGCGAGCTGGCTAAACACCGCCCACACACCCAGCATTTAACCACTTTTTACTTGATCATGTCCTTTGCCGGCATGTTAGGTGGTATGTTCAATACCTTTGTTGCTCCATTTATTTTTAATGCTGTCTATGAATACCCTCTTATGATCATAGCCGCTTTATTATTACGTCCAGGGATCAAATCGCAAAAATTAACCTTACAGGCTGCATTTCCCGCATTATTATTGTGCATCGGTTTAAGCGTTTATCTATTGAATGATAATCTCTCTCAATCTATTATTTATAGTGCAACCAATGCACTGATTTTATTAGCCGGATTAAGCTATACCTTCCGTTCACGCCCTCTCAGTCTGGCATTATTAACCGGCGTTATTTTATTTTTTACCTTAGGTATACAAAACCTGATATCAAATACCATATACCAGAAACGTAGTTTTTTCGGGGTATTCTCTGTCAGAGAAAGCGTATTGATTGATGAAAACAATCACCCTGAAAAGTATCATGAATTGTTTCATGGCACCACGAAACACGGCGCTCAACGCCTTGCCTCCGGTTTACAAACTACTCCATTAACCTATTACAGTCGCCCCGGTCCTATGGGACAAGTTTTCAAGACTTACGATAATCAAGACAAAAACTGGGAAATTGCTGTCGTTGGCTTGGGTGCAGGCGCGTTAGCATGTTACGCTAAACCACAACAGCACTGGACTTTCTATGAAATTGACCCCCTGGTGATTGATATTGCTAAAAATCCGGCGTATTTTTCTTATTTAACGCGCTGTGGTAAAAAAGCAGCGTTTATTATCGGTGATGCCCGCCTATCTTTGGCAAAAGAACAGAATCAAAAGTTTGACTTGTTAATCATGGATGCCTTCAGTTCAGATTCTGTACCGACTCACCTGTTAACCCGTGAAGCGATAGAACTCTATTTCACAAAACTTAAACCGAATGGCATATTGGCATTTCATATTACTAATCGCCACCTGGCATTAAAGAAAGTGATGTCGGATCATGTAACACAGCTAAAACTTTCGGCATTGATTCAAGAATTTAAGCCACAACGTGACATACCCCTGGTTATTGCAACAGACTGGGTGGTCATGGCAAAAAACGCAGATACATTAACGCCGTTGCGCCAAAGCCGTTTAGGTAACTGGCAAAAACTGCCATTGTATTTTGACATGAAGCCATGGACTGATGACTTCACTAACATTATTGGAATCTGGAAATAATATGACGCTTACACTTCAGGAACTTGCTAAACTTTGTGATGCTGAAATACAAGGTAACCCTGCTTTAGATATCACGGCTGCTGCCGATATTATGACTGCCGTAGCAAACCAGGTCACTGTACTGAGTAGCAGTAAGTACACAAAATACCTTAAAGAGACTAAGGCGTCTGCCTGCTTGATTTCCCGGGAATTTTCTACTAAAGAGGCTCCCGAAGATCTTATTTTGTTACGCTGTGCAGACCCTGAAATCAGCTTTCTTAAAGCAGTCAGCGCGTTACACCCTACAGCAAAAATCATACGCTCAGTATCAAAGCAAGCGGCTATTGCTGAAAATGTTATGCTAGGTAACAATATCAATGTCGGTGCTTTTTCTACCATAGACACAGACTCTCGCATAGGCGATGAAACTGAAATATTTGCCAGTGTCAATATTGGTCGTAATGTTTCTATAGGTAAGCACTGCCGTATTTATCCTAATGTGGTTATCTATGACAACACGCGAATTGGCGAGCATGTGATCATTCATTCAGGTGCGATCATAGCGGCCGATGGTTTTGGTTATAAATACCGTAATAATCAGCACCTCAAAGTCCCTCATGTTGGTAATGTCATTATTGCAGACCATGTTGAAATTGGTGCAAATACCTGTATTGATAGAGCTGCATTAGGTTCTACGACCATCGGGGCTGGCAGTAAAATTGATAACCTGGTGCAACTGGGACACAACAACCAAATCGGTAAAAATGTCATTATCTGCGGTCAATCGGGTATTTCAGGTTCTTGCACCATAGGTGATGGTGCTGTTTTAGCAGGAAGCACAGGTATTGCTGATCATGTGACTATCGGTCATCAGGCGGTAATTATGGCTCGATCAGGCGTACCTAATGATGTAGCCCCTCAAACACAAGTTTTTGGCAGTCCGGCTAAAGATAGAAAAGTGGCTTGGCGAGAGTTAGCGGCATTAAGTAAATTACCGGCATTGCTTAAGAAATTTAAAGATTTGGAGAAAAGATTGAATCGCCTTGAAAGTAAATAGGCTGTACTAATATAGATATTAAGGGTTGAGTTCCCTCGTTTCCACAATGACCACAGATGCTCGGAGTGTCGCCGTTGTCGGGAACATTCGGCGACCGTGGGAATGCAGACCGAGCCAGATATAAAATCGTATGCGTTCCCACCGAGGACGGTGGGAACGAGAATAACCACTATATATTGTATCTTGTTTATTTTGAACCACAAGATAAGGGCTTAGTAGTTACATTTTTCCTTTGAATTAGGGAAATACGTCTTATTTTTAGCTGTTAATTTATAATAAATTTTTGTCATAAAAAAAGGTCACCTCTTTCGAGAGTGACCTTCCATCAGATAAACGTGTAAAAACGCTTTCTGAA
>CAYMPX010000249.1:0-4082 GCA_964392135.1 uncultured Methylomarinum sp. | reverse complement strand
AATAAAACCCCGAAAAACAGACCCGAACGAACCAGCCGGGTTGATTCACCGGTATCATCAATCGATATTTGAGGTAATCTGTGTAGCAATAATTCTAATGCCATGCTGCTATACCAGTTTAATATGCTCTAAGACGTCTGAACGCGTTCCAAATTGAACCACATTCCCTTCATGCAGAACCAATACTTTATCTGCCACCTCCACCAGATTGGGTTTATGTGTGACCACAATAAGGGTTGTTCCGGCATGTTTTAATCGTTCAATCAGTTGTAATAGTTCTAATTCTGCTTCACCATCCATATTGGAATTGGGTTCATCTAAAACCAAAAATCTGGGGTTTCCGTACACGGCTCTTGCTAAACCAATACGTTGCCGCTGCCCACCGGATAGTTTATTTCCCTTTTCACCAATATCAGTATCATAGCCTTCTGACATTTTTAAAATCATCTCATGAATACCGACTTGTTTGGCAGCCGCTATAATTTTTTCCTCATTCTCTTTAATCGGCTCAAGGCGAGCAATATTTTCCGATATGGTACCGTTAAATAACTGAATGTCCTGTGGTAAATAGCCAATCATCTCACCCAGACCATTAGCCGACCATTGGCTCACATCAGCACCATCTAAACGCACAAAACCATCAATCGGTTTATAATAGCCTACCAGCAGGCGAGCTAATGAGGTTTTACCGGAACCGCTTGAACCTATGACCGCTAAAGCTTCGCCTGCTTCTAATTGAAAGCTGACCCCATTTAAAATATTTCGATCCCGGTTTAAAAAAAAGAAGACCCGTTCAACGGAAAGTTTACCCTGGGGAGCGGGTAAGGTTAATTGCTCAAAATCGGTACTTTTTTCTAGTAATTTATCCAGTCGATTATAGGCCTCTCTGGCATTGATAAATGACTTGCCCGCTGCGATTACCGAACCTATGGGGGCAATAGCACGTCCCATTAAAATATTCGCAGCAATAATAATCCCCACTGAAAGATTTTCAGCAATAACCAGATAGGCACCAAGACTTAAAGACAAAACCATTTGACTGCTATTAACAAATTTTGTTATTGACTGAATGAACGCCAGCTTATGTTCAACCTGATTTTTTCTATCCAGATAGTCTTCATTGATTAGCCACCAACGCCTGGTTATGCGCTGCTGCATACTTAATGCATTAATCACTTCATTATTACTGAATGATAAATCCAGAAAATTTTTGGCGCCTCGACCATAAGCCCCTACTTGCAACTGGTTGTGGTGAGTTGTTTTATGCTCCCAATAGGCTAAAACGATTAAGATCATTACAATAATAATTGCCATCAGACATAACAACGGATGAAACAAATAAAGTAGCCATAGATAAAACGGTATCCAAGGCAAATCAAACAGTGCCTTAACGCCTTTGGTAGTAATAAACTCCTGTAAAGTATTGACATCATCCATACCATAACGGGTTTGAATATCTTTTTGTTTAATCTTTAAAATTTCCGCTAATGCAGAAATGCCCAGTAAACCTTGTAAGGTCAAACTAAAGCGCCCCAGTAATTTTGTGTGAATATTTTCTAAAAATGCTTCTATTATCAGGGCAAAAATAGCGATAATTGCCAGCATAAATAAAGTTTCCAGACTTCTGCTGGATAATACCCGGTCTAATGTATTGATCATAAAGATGATCGGTGTCAGCAGCAAAAGATTAATAACAAAACTGAAAATACCGGTATAAATGACGAATGAACGGCATTTTAATAAAATATCACGCATGTGTAGTGTTTAATAAGTGTTGAAATAAGCGCAAGTAATGATTGATAGAAAATTGATGCTGATAATAGTGTTTTATTTTTTTTCGTGCTGCTTGCCCTAGCTGTCTTTTTCGCTGAGGATGGTTGAAAACCGCCTCCACTTGATCGGCTATTTGTTCGTGGTCAAAAAAATTGACCGCAATACCATTTATATTGGGCTCAAGCACATCCATAACCGGCTGTGTATCCGAGGCTATAATAACGCAGCCACATGCCATTGCCTCAATAAACGACCATGATAAGACAAAGGGGTAGGTTAAATAAATATGAGCGGATGATAGCTGCAATATTTGCAAATGGGTGAAATAGGGAACCTTGCCGAGAAAATGCACGCGGTCTTTGGGTAAAGACACTGTTTTTAACTGTTTTTCCCGGTAACATTCGCCATTAGCTAATTTTTTGCTGTAACTGACCTCATCACCGCCGGTAATAATAACATGGCAATTCGGTCTTCTTTGACAAATGTGTTCTACCGCCTTTAAAAAAACAGGAAATCCCCTGTAAGGCTCAAGATTTCGGGTGCTATATGTCACCACCTCATCTTGACGCGTTAGCAAGGTGCCATCCGGTAAAGTGAAGCTGATGGCATGATCGGGTTTACATTGATGAATATCCACGCCTTCATGGATAACCTCAATACTAGAATGCCATAGTGCGGGAAATAAACTTTTTTGCCAATTGGTCGGCGTTACCAGTGCATCGCACTCTGTCATGCCAAGAAGTAACTGGGCATTCAATGTTTTTATTTGCAGTGCATGATCCTTCGATACAGGATAGATTGGGTCGAACCCTGCATCAGCTCCCTGTGCATGAAAAAAAAATTCGACATAGCCCAACAAAGGCGTGTCAGGATAAACATCTTTGAAATAAAGGGCTTCTCCCCAGCCGGTATGAGTCACAGCCAAATCAAAATAAATTTCTTTTTGTTTACATTGTTGCAAAACCTCAACAACCGCCTGAGCATTTAATACACTGCGTTGTAAATCTGTCACATAATGATGGGTTGCCGAGGAATCAATGGTCTTTGCCTGGTAACTAAATAATTCTTTATAAAGATTAGCCTCTGCTATATCTTCAATCGGTTTGCTACAAAGACCGAATACATGATAACGCGCGTGCTTTGATAAATAACGAATAAGATGAATGAACTGACCGGGTAGGTCATGGTGAATAAATAAAATATTTAAAGTGTTAGATCGATTCATTAACGCATTAGATGAAATAGGTAGGCATAAAAAAACCTGTTAACTTTGAGAGCGTAACAGGTTTCTTTATAAAGCAATTATAGTGAAACAATACCTAAACTTTAAGTGTTATCCGAAGCTGCTTTCAAAATAACATCAAATGTTCCATCGCTATTATCAACAATATCGTAAGCTATATCGCCATTTGTGGCAGATGCCTCGTTAACGCCTTCAAGGGTGAAAGACGTACCGTCTTTTAAAGTAAAGACCACATTACCCGCAGTATCTGCTGAGATGCCATCAATATCATCAACATTAAGCTGACCATCACCATTAGTATCAGCAACGGTTACTCTCACTTTATCGCCTACATTCAAGCCAGTAAAGGTTGACTGCGATCCTGCGGCATTGCTTCCGAGAATAAAAAGATCGTTCCCTTCGCCGCCATCAATGATTTTGGTACCCGTACCGTCAATTTCTACAATATCATCACCAGCACCTAATAAAACGGTATCATTACCATCACCTGTCGATACTTGGTCATTACTTGCGCCTGCATCGATTGTATTATCGCCATTATTGCCGGCAATGAAATTTTCATTTTCATTGCCGGTAGCATCAATGTTTTGACTGCCAGACAGGATAGCATTATCGCTACTGCCTGTTGATAAATCAATATTATCAGTCTCTGATGTGAAAACCTTGAAACCACCGTCTGTGGTAAATTCCTTAATACCGGTTTCACCTGTTTCCGTTAGGGTAGCTGTTGACAGCACCTCGTTTGCAATGTTACCAAGATTGTTTACTGTTGCCATTTTATTTTCCTTAAAATATATTTTAGAGGTCTAAAAGGAGCAGAAATCTAAATCTGATTCCCCGTTTTTCTGCCTATCAAAATATGCATATTGCAGGCTATAACGGGGTTGACTAAAACAGACGGAAGATTATCTGTCGCATCTTAAATTAAGATGATAACTTCTTTTATTGCGCATGACCTTGTTAGAAAACGGTGTACAAGCACCGACTATAATTTGCCAGGTAAATCCAGCAAGGAAGATTATACATTATAATTTCTATTGACTACATGCAAAACTTTGGTTTAATC
>CAYMPX010000248.1:0-4123 GCA_964392135.1 uncultured Methylomarinum sp. | reverse complement strand
AGAGTGTACTTATAATGTAAAAGAATTAATTCAAAGAACTGAATGACAAGAACGACTATAAATAATGATACCAGTCGACGATATCTCCACAAAAGTTCTTCTAGCTTAATCAAATACACTATTAACCCCTTATAACCAAGTTACGTTTTTTTATTAAAAGGAAAATGTAGATAGGGAACACGCATAAAAGACCTTTAAAAACTTGAATGAGGCTTTTAAACACTCTTCCAAATTCTCCCAAAAACTGCTTCTGTATTACTCTAGCTTCTGCATCCACAAGTAATCTCCCTCAGTGCTTGCATAGACTTTAAACAAAATATAGATTCTACGCTTACACCCTGAAATACTATTCATTCATTGACAGACTTAGTCCTAGCACCTAACATTAGCTTTATATCACAAAAAGCGCACACCAACTAACTTACGGAACCAAGTAGCAAAATTAACTTCAAATAGTCAATTTAAGACCATTGACATTATCAAATTTATTATGGAAAAAAAAACCAATAGTATTACTCTAGAACCAACCAGCCAAAAATTAATTTGGCTCACAGGCATACTACTTACATTATTATTTTTTCCAACAATATCATGGCTTTTTGGTCGCTGGACAATGGGCGTATGGCATAACGGTCATGGAATCCTTATTACGACTGTTGTTATATATCTTATTTGGAAAGAGTTACAAAAAACACAACAATTAGCAAAAAGTACAACAGCCTGGGGGTTTGCACTGCTAGTCCCTGCTCTATTTCTACACATGCTAGATACTGGAATCCATTCACAATTGCTTTCAGCCGCTGCATTATTTCTATCTCTCCCGGGTTTATCCTTCTTGTTTTTAGGAACTTACCGAACCAAAGCCATTCTATTTTTACTCTTCATGCTGATTTTTACGCTACCTATTCCACTTACTTTTACCGAATCAATTCATCTTACTCTTCGCTATATAGCCACGAATAGCACGGGTTGGTTATTAGATAAATGTGGTATTTCAAATTTCACATCAGGAACATTAATCGAAATCCCTAATGGCTCACTGCAAGTTGCTGATGCATGTAGTGGGTTTTCTACACTTTATGCCACCATCACTATCGCTATACTCACAGCCTATTTATGTCCTGACATATGGCGCAGAATAATTATTCTATGCATTGCTATTCCACTTGCAATCGGAGTCAATATAGTCAGGGTATTTATTTTAACATTATTAGTACACTGGGTAGGCCTTGATGTACTTGCAACCTCTGCACATGAAATTTCAGGTTTATTAACCTTTGTAATAGCCCTACCCATTATTTTCTGGCTGGGTCAGACACCGATTCAAGAATAAGAAAATGATATCATCCCGCTACGCAGCTCCCGTTATTATTTTATTAATAGCAGCACTTATTCCAACAATTATCCATAGCTATATTGGTGCTACCGTCAAAGATGGAAAATCAGTCCATGCTATTCCTGGCATAATTAATAATTTCACTTCAAAGCCATCAAAACGTAATACACAATGGGGCAAAGATATTTTTGATAGTGAAGACTGGTTTGAACGAGATTATTTTGATACTCAACGAATTAAGGTTCGACTATTTGTCGCACGTTCTTATGATCATAAACGTCTCTATCATCACCCTGAACTTGCCTTATCATACGGACAAAATTTAACAAAAAAAAGTATTTTAAATATATCCAGACAGCCTGAAATACCCGTTCACATACTTACCAATGATAATAAATCAAAGTTTGTCGCTTATATACTATTATATGATAACAAATTTATAAAAAATCCAATTATGCACCAGCTTAGCGATTCAGCAAGATTACTGGTTAATGCTAGAAAACCAATGACTTTATTTTATGCATCACAATCGCTGTCTCCTTCAAGCACATCATTTGAAAAATTACCCGCTATATCACTCCTGCTGTCTACTATACAAAACTTCCGATCACAATAACCCACAGAGAAAGCATACAATTGATAACAAGGTTAAGAGAACTCTTAATTAGCAAAAATAAAATATAGAATTAAATAAATAGGGTAATATAGAAATCACCTCACCAGCAAGTAGTTAGCAATTCTAAATTTGTATCTCAATATAAATCAATAAGTTAAAAATTGACTTATTGATGGTGTTGTGTATCTTGACCATTTTTTAGTCAAATCGACAATGGTTGCCGTAAAAATGATAGAAATTGAAATTTTTCCATTTTTATGCGATTGATTTTATTGCATATTCCATAATAATTTTTGCTGGCAAGTAGCCCGGTTGAAATGCAGAATAAAATAGCATTATTTATTGAAGCAGGCACTATAGAAGTTTAGCGGGTTAATGAAGAAGGTAAAATAGATAACTTATAGCTCCAATACAGTTAGAATCATACTAATGACAAATAAACCTACAGCAAAAAAAATACTTTATGTAGAAAATGGAATTGGCTACGGTGGTGCAATTATATGCCTACGTCATTTAGTCAGAAACCTGGATAGAACACGCTATACTCCTATGGTCATTACAGGTCGCACCTCCCCTCAATATCAAGAGATTGCTAGTGAAGCTCTCTGGAAACATATCCCTGACCGACATATAGATATAGTTGGAGCACATAGAAAACTAGACTCAGCAAAATGGCCAGATAAGATTCCAGTCCTCCGTTTTATAATCAACCAACTACTTGCCAGAGCAGACGATCTATTCAACTTCCTACCTTTCTTTATAAGCTTACTTTGGACAACCAAACAATTTAAGGCCGACTTAATCCATGCTAATAATGAACCTCTGTGTAACCGTGCAGCTCTATTGGTAGGAAAAATATTAAAAATACCTACTATTTGTCATGTCCGTGGCGACCAAAAGGGCTCGCAAGCGATGGCATGGTCATACAGCCTTGTTGATCATTTTATTCCCGTTTCTCACTGGGTTTCACAAAGTATTCAAGACAAACTCAATATTCCAAAAGAAAAAATCAGTGTTATTTACGATGGATTAGAATTAGATAAACTGGATATAAAAGCAGATGGTACACAGTTTAGAAAACAACATAACATTAATGAAGAGTGCTTTACAGTTGGCTTGGTAGGACTACTAATTCCATGGAAAGGACAAGAAATATTTCTTGATGCTGCAGTACAACTAAAAGAAAAAATACCACATTTAAAAATGCTAATTGTAGGTGGCACACCCGATGACTGCCAAGCATACGAAACAATGCTCAGAGAACGGGTTAAAAATGAAAATTTAAGTAATATTGTATGCTTTACAGGACACTCAACTAATATGTCAGAAGTTTATAACGGATTAGATATTGTTTTATCTGCCTCAACCAGTCCAGAACCTCTAGGTACTGTTGTCATTGAATCGATGGCAATGGCAAGACCATTGATTGGTCCTAATCATGGTGGGGCTAAAGAAATGATGGATCATAATAAGACCGGGTTATTGTTTGAGCCAAAAAACAGTGAAGATTTAGCCAAAACAATTTTTCAATTTTATAAAAAACCGGAATTAAAAGAAAAACTAGCAAAAAAGGCCAGAAAAAAAGCGTTAAAGACCTTTGCGATAAAAGAACATGTAAAACAAGTACAAAATATATACAACAATCTATTAAAACACAAAACATAACCTATATTGCCATGTCACTATTAAAATCAATTCCCTGGAGCCTACGAGGCATTAATCCATTTTTAAATACTTACGGTGATAAATTTTTTTTTGGAAGTGTAAAAAAAACAAAACCTATTACGACAAATCCTAGTGCAAAAACAACTGTCCATTCAGCCGTTCCACATCGTTATCTATACGCCTATCTTTATGCAATAAAATCACTATTACAATACGACAATGATTTTGCAGTTTGTGTCCATGATGATGGGAGCCTTACTAAAGAAGATATAAACATCATAAAAGCACACATTATTGATGCTAGAATAATTGAAAGAAGTTTTGCTGATGCTGAATTTGACCGCTTAATTAACAACCCATTTTTATCAAAAGTACGCAACAGTTATACTAGCTATATCAAACTTTTTGATACCACATTATTCAATGATTCTGAACAAATTATTATTCTGGATACAGATACCTTATTTCTAAAAAGACCAACACAAATTATCGACTGGTCTAAAAAT
>CAYMPX010000247.1:0-4131 GCA_964392135.1 uncultured Methylomarinum sp. | reverse complement strand
GGCATACGAGTTACGAATTCGTGACTGGAGTTCAGACGTGTGCTCTTCCGATCTACAATTTTTAAAAAAGATAGGTTCTTGCTTTTTGAACCTTGTGCCTTTTACCTTGAACCTAAAATGTATCCCAGTTACTGGTTTTTCGACGCCAGCTTAATTTAGGGAGTATAAAGCCTAAAATAACACCAAATAAAGATAATAAACCACCAATTAAAAACCAATCCTGGTTAGTACTGTCTTCCAGTGTTTGATTTTCACGTTTGACTTGTTGTAATTCTCGCTCAACAGTCACAACACGTTCTTGTAGTTGATCTCTTTGATGCTTCAATTGCACTGCATTTGCTGCTGTTTGAGATAAATCATCAAACTCCTGGCTTAACTTGTCACGTTCTTTTGTTAGTGCGCTATTAGAAGATAATGTTTCATTGTTATTGTTTTTTAATTGACTGAGTTCCTGTTTAATCAGCTCATAGTCTTGCTGTAGTTTTTCCAGCTTTTTATTGGCTCTTTTCAAATACCAAAGGCTAATGGGTTTATTTAATGTATGCCGGGTTAAAATATAGCCTTCTACACCACTATTTGTCCGTACTTTAGTGTAATGATCGCCTTCACCAAGGACTGTTAATGCCGTCCCGCTTGGTAGCATCTTTAATATTTTACTGCGGTTGCTTTCACTGCTTCTGAGTGTATATTTCATGGTATCCGTCACATAAACTGTTTTAGCTGAAACAGTCATGCTGATACAGATTAACGATATAAAAGTGATTAATAGTGTTTTCACAGTTGAGCCTTTTTTAAGGTTAAAGCTAAATTGCAGAATTAAATAAGTCTATTTGCAGAGCAAAAATTCAAGTAATGCTTTTTGTGCATGTAAACGATTTTCTGCGGCATCAAATATCACACTCTGTAAACCATCAATAACATCTGCGGCAACTTCTTCGCCTCTATGTGCAGGAAGACAATGCATGAATAAGGCATCTTTATTGGCAACATCCATTGTAGCATTAGTAACCTGGTAGTTTTTAAAAGCACAAACACGCTTTTTCTGCTCTTCTTCTTGTCCCATGCTAGCCCAAACATCTGTCACAATAAGATCTGAATTTTCTGAGGCATCGGCTGTGGTGTTAAAGAAAGCAACACGATTACCTGCGGCATCAACAATGGTCTGGTCAGGCTGATAGCCTTCCGGGCAGGCAATATTAAGTTTAAAATCAAGCACTCTTGCTGCATTGATATAAGAATGACACATATTGTTACCATCGCCAATCCAGGTCACTGTTTTTCCTGAAATATCGCCTCGATGCTCAAAGTAGGTCTGCATATCGGCTAACAACTGGCAGGGATGTAATAATTCAGTTAAACCATTAATCACAGGGACACTTGAGTATTTTGCAAATTCTGTTACGGTCTCATGGGAGTAGGTTCTAAGCATGATGCCATCAACCATGCTAGAGATGACTTTAGCACTATCCTTCAAGGGTTCACCACGACCTAATTGAGTATCTCTGGGTGATAAGAAGAGAGCGCTGCCACCGAAATGTGTCATTCCTGCTTCAAATGATATACGGGTACGAGTTGATGATTTCTCAAAAATCATCGCCAAAACGTGTCCTTTTAAAGGTTGAAAATCAGGGTCTCTATTGCTTTTTAAATCAATCGCTCGATTAATTAAATGACGAAATTCATCGCTTGATAAATCAAGCAGGCTAATAAAATGTCTAGATTTCATAATTATTTACAGCTATTGGGTAAATTCTTGAATAAGTACTGATAATTTATCAGTCAGTAATTCAATTTCTGCTGAATTTATTATTAGAGGAGGTAATAAACGGATGGTTTTATCCGCCGTTACGTTTATCAATAAATGGTTTTTTTGTGCAATGGCAACGAGCTGTGTGCAAGGTAAAGAAAGATCAATACCAATCATCAAGCCTTTATTTCTAATAGTAACAACTGCCGGGTTATTGTTTAGTTTAGATAACAGACTTTCACATAGCTGGCGACCTTTTGCTTCAACCTGGGCAATTATATTTTCTTCATCAAGCGTTGCTAACACAGCAAGTGCAGCACAACAAGCTAATGGATTGCCGCCAAACGTAGAGCCATGTTTACCCACAGTCAATAGTGATGCCGCTTTACCACGAGCCAGACAAGCACCGATAGGCACGCCATTACCTAACGCTTTCGCCATGGTACAAACATCGGGTAAAATTTTATTATGCTGATAAGCAAGAAATTGTCCTGTACGACCAACACCTGTTTGAATCTCATCCAGCATCATTAATAAATTATGTTGATCGCATAATATGCGTATCTGGTTAAGATAATCAGGAGCCGGGATATGCACGCCGCCTTCGCCTTGTACCGGTTCAACAAATATAGCAACAATATGGCTGTTTTGTTCCAATGCTGTTTTGATCGCTTTAATATCATTGAAAGGGACATGTAAAAAGCCCTCAACCAAGGGTGCAAAACCTTGTTGAACTTTTTTATTACCTGTTGCGCTTAACGTTGCCAGGGTGCGACCATGAAAACTTTTTTCCATTACCAGTACGCAGGGTTTATCTATACCTTGTTGATGTCCGTATAAACGGGCAATTTTTAAAGCAGCTTCATTGGCTTCTGCCCCTGAGTTACTAAAAAATACATTATCCATGCCACTTCTAGCGATTAACTGATCCGCTAGTGTTTCTTGCGCAGCGATACCGTATAAATTTGAGGTGTGAAGTAATTTTTCACTCTGTTGGCAAATAGCCTTATGAATATCAGGGTGTGCATGTCCTAAGTTACAAACGGCAATGCCTGATAATGCATCAAGATAGCGGATATTATTTTCATCCCACAGCCAAACCCCCGCACCTTTTTTAAAGGTAACAGGTAAACGTCCGTATGTAGGCATAATATGACTCGTCATAATTTTATGGAATAAGTGTAAAGCAGAGTAAAACCGCTGCGAAAAAACCTTTCATTATATCTGTAACATAATTTCAGGCAAGAAATGTTTTGATATTTACTTTTTATATTGGATAAAAGTTGATAATATTACTGGGTTTTTATTGTATTGAGAATTAAGTAATGGATGTTATAGAAAGAATTAAAGACCAATTAGGAAGCCATGATGTGGTGTTATACATGAAAGGCTCTCCTGATTTTCCTCAATGTGGGTTTTCATCTCAGGTTGTACAGGCATTAAAAGCCTGTGATACACAGTTTATGTATATCAATATATTTGAAGATCAAGAAGTAAGAGAGGCGCTTAAAGAATACTCAAACTGGCCGACATATCCTCAGCTTTATATTAAAGGGGAATTAGTCGGTGGTTGTGACATTATTCTTGAGCTTCACAGTCAAGGTGCATTGGAAAGGATGTTAAAAGGGTCAACAACTCCCCCCAACCGCTAAAGACGGTGCTTTTTAGCTTATGTTGACTAGCCTGAGTCCTTAGGGACTCCGTTATTGTTGTCATGGTACGTTGGATGTATACGCAAGTCCAACCTCTACTGCCACCCTCTAAACAGTCCTGTGGGAGTCAGGACTGTGAGCTGGCATTATTTCCTGGATGTTAGAGGCAGCGTCTCTCTTAACATTTTTCTAACATCGGCTTCTGGCATCGGTTTTGCGAATAGATAACCTTGCATCGCTTGACAATTTAAATCGTGTAAATAACTGACTTGGGTTTCTTGTTCTACTCCCATGGCAACCACGGATTTATTTAAACTATTGGCTAAACCAATAATCGCATGAACGACTGAGGTTTCATGGTAATGACTACCGAGCTGATGAACAAATTCAGCATCAATTTTAAATGCATCTATGGGTAATTGTTGTAAATAATTTAATGAGGTGTAACCTGTTCCAAAATTATCTACGGCTATCTGTATGCCTTTCTTATGCAACGGGTTTAATGTTTTTTTCATTTCTTTGACATTCTGCATGATTTCATTTTCTGCAATTTCAAAAATAAGAAAGTCGGGGGAAAGCACTAAGTTTTTTAAGGTATTGTCAATAAACTGATTAAAGTTATCTTGACGTAATCGGTAACCTGAAATATTAAGGGATATTTTTATTTTAGGTAAGTCGGCATCCTTCCATTTTGCATAATGCTGACAGACTTCAGTAAATGCCCATTCTTCT
>CAYMPX010000246.1:0-4158 GCA_964392135.1 uncultured Methylomarinum sp. | reverse complement strand
CTATAGAAATGTAGGAAAATGGGGTATCTTTCATTTTAACCCCAAAGTAGCTTACACTTTTCAGGTGAGAAAATAGCACCCATTGCAGGATGTGCTGAGGTACGAAGCGCATCAGCTAAGGTTGGTTTGATGCGCCTCCTGACATCGACACATCCTACAGCAATATAAAGTGTCAATTGGAAAATGAAGGATGCCGAAAATGGACATCAAATTCATATGTCATATCATTCCTAAACGGTAGACAATAGCCTCTTGAGCCTCTGTTTTTACAGCTTCAGCTTATTCATTCGCGGTTTCCACAGCCTCAGCCGTACCATTTAGTGCGCCTTCTATTTTTGCCTTATTAACTTCCATCGCCTTATCCAGGGCGTGCTGCACCTTAGTTAGCACATTATCTGTTGCAACTTGAGCCGTTCCCGCCGTATCCTCAGTCATTTGATTAGCTTCAGCAGAAGTAGAAGTAGACATGGGGGCTGTCGTTTCAGCAGGTTGTTCTGCCTGCTCACAAGCGGCTAACAGAGTCAAACAAAGAACAGATGACGTTAAAATCAGTATCGTTTTCATTAGCTTATCCTATTCTAAATATTCTAAAATTACATTATTTAAAATCAACACCCTTTTGTAGGGTCACTTTACTTTTATGATTTATAATTATTTAAAAAACAATTAAGAATAACAAAATCATTAGTTTAGAGCTGCTACATTATTTAAAATTAGCACCCTCTAAAATATATTTATGACCTAAAAAAACAGACGCTAACGCCTAAGATCATTCTATTTAAAATGCCTTTACAAGGCATAGCAAAACTAAAAATGACACAGAGCATTCATATTGAGCGGAATCATGATTTCTTAACATTGCAATAAAAAGCTATTATTGTTGCTAAAATCGGGAAAATCAGCTAAAAACACGACATCTCATTTTTACTACCCGTTCAATATGAGAGAGCAGATTTTCATCATCGCTAAATCATTAGCCAGGAGGCCATGTCATTTGTCGCCCGCCTAGTAAATGTAAATGTAAATGAAAAACCTCTTGCCCGCCTTTTTCATTACAATTAAAAACTGTTCTATAGCCTTCTTCCGCCAAACCTTGCTGTTTCGCTAATTTAATCGCTGTTTGTAACATCTGCCCCGCTAATACCGAATCATCTAAATCATTTAAGCTTGCTACGTGGATTTTTGGAATAATTAAAATATGAACAGGCGCTTGTGGATTGACATCTCTAAAAGCCAGTACATTTTCATCCTCATAAACCACATCCGGTTTAATTTCACCTGCTACCATTTTACAAAACAAACAATCACTCATTTCTCACACCTCTTCATAATCACCGAATACCAATAAATATTTATCAGATAAACTTAATGCACTCTTTAATAGAGTCTACTCATTTTGATTATTGGAAGTAAATATTTAACCTCACCTCCAAGATAAAACACATTACTTTTTTAATTCTAAAAATCAAGAAAAATATAATTTAAAGAGATGCGTATAAATCCGAGTTATATTATCTCTCTACGCCCATCAAAAGCATGAGATAAAGTGCCACTATCAATAAATTCCAGCTCGCCCCCCATAGGCACACCATGGGCAATTCGACTGGCTTGAATCGTATACTTTTTAGCCACTTCAGCAATAAAATGAGCCGTCGCTTCCCCTTCTACCGTGGAGTTCGTCGCCAGGATAATTTCTTTAATCTCACCTTGAGCAAAACGCTGTTGCAATAAATCCAGGCCTAATTCATCAGGACCTATACCATCTAATGGCGACAAGCGCCCATGCAATACAAAGTACACGCCCTTAAACACCGTCGCTTGCTCAACCACCCAAACATCGGCGAGGCTTTCAACCACACATAGCAGCGAATGGTCTCGTGATGCCTGCGCACAAATATCGCACAGCTTATCTTCCGTTAAGGTGCGACACTGCTGGCAATATCCGATTTCATCAGCGGCACGCAATAGGGTATTTGCTAATTGCTTTGCGCCCACCCTATCGCCTTGCAATAGATGAAATGCCATACGCTGAGCCGATTTAGGGCCCACCCCTGGTAAATAGCATAAATCCCGGACCAACTGCCCTAACAGTCCTTTCCCCTGCATTAGAATGGCATTTGAAAACCGGGTGGTAACGGTATTCCTGCTGTTACTTCAGCCATTTTTTCTTTTTTCATTTTTGAGACTTTATGAACCGCATCATTAATAGCCGCTGCCACTAAGTCTTCCAGCATATCCTTATCATCAGCTAACAAGGAATCATCAATCGATATTTTTCTGACTTCCCGCTTACCCGTCATAATGATAGAAACCAAACCACCACCTGATTCACCCTGAATTTGCATAGAGGCTAATTCCTCTTGGGCTTTTTTAACATTTTCCTGCATTTTTTGGGCTTGTTGCATCATATTACCCAGTGCGTTTTTCATCAATCTCTCCGTACTTGTTTTATATCGGTTCAATCGAACCCGGCATGACTCTGGCATCAAACTGGTCTTTTAACGACTGAACATTTTCATCTGCATTAATAGAATCAACTGCCGCTTGCTGTCTATCTTCGCGCTTTTTGGTTATTTGTTGTGCTGGCGTTACACTACTGTTCTGTTCCGTTTTAATGGTTAATTTAATCGGTTTCCCAACATACTCCTGCAACGCCTGCTGTAAATTGGCTTCAGCGCGCGGACTAATCAACTGTGTATGCCCTGGATTTAAAAGCAAACAACAACTGCGATCATCCATACTTTCTAACACACAATTATTCGCTAACTCTCGAGTCATCCCCTTGACATTTAACGCGACAACTATATCTGCCCAGTTATCAGTTGTCGTTGCTTGAGGTATTTTTTCTATCACTGTTGCCACAGCTGTTGTTGGCAGCTGTGTGGTAATTTCAGGTTTACTGACTTTATCAACAGTCATCCTGGGAGAGGAGACCGCTACTGTTTCAACATGAGGCTTAAAAGTTAGCATTCTCAGCATAATCATTTCAAAACCACTGCGCGGATCAGGCGCTAAATCTAAATCTCGCTGTCCAATCAGACCAATTTGGTAAAACAATTGCACATCTTCCGGCAATAGTTTATCGGCTAATTCAGCAATACACTGTGAGTCAAAATCATGATCAACAAAATTAGCAATCGTTTGGGTTAAAGTCACCCGATGCAGCACTCTTAAAATCTGCTGTAAAATCTCAGAGAAATCAGGCGTTAACGCAGTAATATCTGCTATCTTCTGTAACAATGCTACCGCATCATTATTGGCTAAAGCCAGCAAAATATCATCAACCGGTTGCTGAGCGACCGTACCTAACATTTGCTCGACAGTTTCCTGCCTGACCTCGCCATTGCCAAATGCAATCGCCTGGTCAAGCAAACTCAATCCATCACGCAGACTGCCATCAGCAGCACGCGCCAATAATTTTAATGCCGTCGCATCGGCATCGATCTGTTCCTGGCTTAAAATATAAGCCATCTGCCCATCAATTTGTTCAGGCAACAAACGTTTAAGGTTAAATTGCAAACAACGGGATAATACCGTAACGGGTATTTTTTGAGGATCAGTGGTCGCCAGTAAAAACTTAACGTGAGGCGGGGGTTCTTCTAATGTTTTAAGCAAAGCATTAAAACTATGCCCCGATAACATATGCACTTCATCGATTAAATAGACCTTATACCGCCCTTGATTAGGCGCATACTGTGCGTTATCCAGCAAGTCACGGGTATCTTCGACTTTTGTTCTTGAGGCGGCATCCACTTCGATTAAATCTAAAAACCGACCTTCATCAAAGGCACGACAAACATCACATTCGCCGCACGGATTACAGTCATTAAGATGTTCACAATTAATGGCTTTGGCTAAAATTCTAGCCACTGTGGTTTTACCTACGCCACGTGTTCCAGTAAACAGATAAGCATGATGCAGCCTGTCATGTTTCAACGCATTACATAGCGATTGACTGACATGTTCTTGACCGACAAGTTGGGTAAAATTCTGAGGACGCCATTTTCTGGCTAAAACCTGATAAGCCATTAGAGACTCTGAGGAAAATAGAAGATTGGGCGGAAACCGTGCCAGCCACATCTCGGCACACGAATCTGCTGCTACCGTTGCTCCCTTCCGGGCCTGGCGGAGTTTACAGCGTATCGTTGCGAGAGGACC
>CAYMPX010000245.1:0-4177 GCA_964392135.1 uncultured Methylomarinum sp. | reverse complement strand
ACTATGTCCAAATGTTTTACGCCCATTCAAGTGGAAGCCACCTTGATTGGGTGCAATGATATAGCATAAATTTTCAATCGCACGCGCTCGTAACAAGACTTCCCAGTGTGCAGCGCCTGTTTCTGCGGTAAATGCAGAGGGAACAACCACTATATCTACATTCTGCTGCTGCATTTTGCGAAAAAACTCAGGAAATCGCAAATCGTAGCAAACAGCGATACCTAGTCGACCAAAAGGCGTATCTATAACTAAAGGCTCATCTCCCATTTCTATAGAGTCTGACTCTCTATACTCTTCATCGGTATCTGGTACACTGACATCAAACAAATGTACTTTGTCATATCGGGCAACGCGTTCACCTTTGTCATTATAAACCAAACAAGCCGCTCGTACCTTATTCGCATCATTTGCAACTAAAGGGATCGTTCCAGCAACAATCCAGACACCATGTTTCTTTGCAGTTTCAGCTAAAAAATCCTGAATAAGCCCTTTACCTTCTGACTCTCGAACCTTAACTTTATCAAGTTCATGCACACCCATTATGGCAAAATTTTCGGGTAAAGCGACTAGTTTTGCACCTGCTTTTACGGCCTCGGCAATTAATTTCCCTGCTTCTAATAAATTAGACCCAATATTTGGACTTGATGCCATTTGTATGGCTGCACATTTACTCATATTTTCTCTCTTTCTTCTCTTATTATTCTGTCACGGATTCTGCCCAGGAGAAATCAGTTAATCCAGACCAGGTCTTTTTCAAAAGGCCATCTTGATCATGTAATGGCGTTACCTTAATATCATCCCAAGACCCCGTCACTTGATATTCTGAACCAAAAAAGTAACCTTCTTTATAATCACTGGTCAACACCTGAGTAATGGCACCTGCAATGCTACCCACAATTGTACCAGCTATAGGTACTGCACCCGAACTTTTAGGCACAATCCGAATCCAGTTATCCAGTGTTTTTGCCTGCAAATCCGCTGCACCTACGATTGAAATTCGGGCAGGAATCGCATCCACCAGTAAATCCTTGGTTATCAACTTTCCTGCTGCCATTTTAAAATGCCCGGTAATACCATTAAAGCTCAAACCTTTCGTATAGATATCTCTAAAGTCCAAAGTTAATCGTTTTATCCATTGCTCTACTGCAAGTAGCCCTAAGACTCTGCCAAACCCTGGCTCTATGCTTGATATACGCCCCTCATTAAGCTTTAAATCTATTTCCGCATTAACGCTTGCCACAGAAAATTGCGTGGGTGCCCCCGCCCATTGAGCAAAAAAACCAATATTAGCTTGTGTTTCCTTTAAATCATTCGCCATATCAAGCGCAGTTAAAAGTCCACCGACATCATCAGCAACAAACTGCCCATAGACCTCGGTAACATAACCGGTATCCGTCTTTATCCAGTCAGCCTTCATCTCAAGCTTATGCATTTTAGAGAGAATATTGATTTTGTTAAACCGAACCCCATCGTGTAGTTTTTCTGTTTCAATATCCAGTCGCCCTAAATCAACTGCATTCCACCACAGCTGTTCACTATGCACTGAAATTAAAGGCACCTCGGTATTAGATACCTGCTTTACTTTACTGTTAAATTTTATCAACTCCGATAAATTTAAAAATGCCATCTCTAATCTTATTTTATCTTTTTTGGAGAATGGCAGAACAAAGTCCCCTTTAGCCGCCGCACAAGCAAGATGACCTTGCCATTGTTGCTCAATTTTCTGCATCGTTATATCAAGCATCCCGTAAGACTGTCCTTTCCATAATAGCTGATCCGTCTTCAAACGGATGGCATTAATCCCCGATTCAGTATTTTGCTCATTAGTTACAAACCCCAGCCACTCTGAAGCATCAAAAGCGGGCTTTTCTATTTGTATTTTAATCCCCTTTTGGGTTGGCATAACGGCTGGTTTGTTACCATACACAATATGCCCGGAATAAATTTTTTCGCGTTGCTTATTAATATTCAGCGCGGCAGTTAACTCATCTCCATACCTTAGGGTCAAAGGCAGCAATGCCTGGCTATCCAGTGATAGGTTTAACGCCAGAATTTTTTTTTGTTTTGCTGTTTTCTTCAGCGATGCAGGCAAATCAATAACCACCCCCACTAAATCCGTTTTAATAGTAAGGTCAGCCGGCTTATTTTCGTCAGCCGGCACATCCAATAAAATATTGTAGCCTGTTGAGTCGTTTTTATTTGCTGAGTTAATAAAATCATGCTGTAAAAAACTAAATTGTTTCTTTAATTGAAAAACGCTAGTCCGCCCTTCTATGCTAATTTGTGTACCAGAGTGTTTATTATCTATCGCCATATTTAGGGGGTAACCCAATGTTTTCGCTGTTATTCGATGGCTAAACGCGCCTTTTTCAGTAAACTTCAAATCACCTGTAATACTATTTACCTTCAAATCAATCGCTTTAATATTTAAAGCGGCTTGTTTAAAATGAGCCACAACATCCACCGTCTCCAGCAGATCGTCTATTAATGGAATTTTCAAGTCCACATCAAGCAAAGTCGAGCCTTCAGGCGCAATAACAGATAAAACAGCAGCAACAGACCGATGTAACGGCGTTTCTTGCAAAAAATTCAAAATATCAACAATATCGCCTTCTGTCTGCCCAGTGACAGAGACATAATTACTTTTCTCAACAGAAGGTATTTCAACGATAGCATGTTTAATGGTCACCTGCCTGGCATCTGCAGATGCCACATTGACCTTTAAACTCTCTTTTGAAAACAACACCTCAGCCACAAGATTATTCAGAACAGGCCAATCAGCCGCATATTGTAAGTGGACATCTTCCACCTTAAACAAGACTTCAAAAACACCTTGTCCATCAATAAAAGGCAGTTGCTTTAACTCACCATAAATCAATGCATTACCGTCTACAATTTTTCCTGACACCAGTGCCATTTCCAACCAGTCAACCGTATCGTGATCTATACCTGATTTTGGCAAATATTTCGCAATCTCGCTAATATTTTGCATATTCGAAAATGCTGTTTGTAAATCAATAAAAACAGCGTCATCATTTTTAGGAATTGTTAAAGCAACGCGTGTTTGAGTTTGAATATCAACCGTATCCAGAAATAAGTGATCCGCTTTTAATAACCATTGATCTGTTTTTTGTTGCCATTGAATAATGCCTTGCGCCTGTTTAATTAAATGCGCCTGCCGAAAGGTTTTAGGAAAAAATACACTGCCATTACTGGTATTTAAAGCAATACGCCCTGAGGCTTGAGTGCCTTTCACACTCCCGGTTAGGTTATTTATTTCAGGGAAAGCAGCAAAAGCATTAACAGAAACCCTTTCAAAATCACCATTCACTGCATAAACTTGTTTTTCAGTATCAATATGCGCAGTAAAGTCTTTTAATATGCCTTTTAACGCTAAATGGGATATAAAGTGTTGTTTCTGCTTATCCAAAGGTGCAAAAAAATCAAGCAATTCGACAGATTCACCTAAATCCAGCTGTGTTACCGCTACCGATAACCGGGTCAATGCATCATTAACAGACACCGTAAACTCAGCCATAGGCCAGCTATGTGTTGCCGTTGTTATCTCTAAACCAGTCACCGAAAACTGCTTCTGATCTTGTTTAATGGCACCGGCAAAATCAGTTTGCAGAGTTTTTATTTCATAGGTTTTTTGATTATGACTCAGCCCTAACTCTTTTGCTTTGATATGACCGGATAAACCTTTTAATCTGGATGACTTCCATTGACTCCATAATTTAAAATCCCCCTCACCTGAGATTATTTTTATGCCTGATGGCATATCACCCGTCAATAGTTTAGCTAAATGTACACCTTTCCCTTCAACATAAACCGAGCCATCAATAGTATCTGCTGCAAACACATTCCCCTGAACAGACATAGAAACTCTTAAAGATTGTCCATATTGCTCAGGTAATTGACTGACCAGATGAATCTCATGCCTTTGAGTCTCACTATCATTGTTAATAATTAAATCAACATCACTAAAGGTAACAGGTAAAGCGTGCCGCTGTTGGTCTAGCCAGGTAATATCACTTTTGAGCACTTCATAGCGCCCCCCTTCTATTAACCAGAGGGGTTGCCTGGAATCGTCTGAGTTTAATCCTGCAACAGACAGACTGCCATCTTCTTTACGTATAACTGATAATTTAGCACCCACTAAAGTCAGCCAGCTAGA
>CAYMPX010000244.1:0-4193 GCA_964392135.1 uncultured Methylomarinum sp. | reverse complement strand
GGTCATACGGTAAAATAATTAAACCGCCATCTTGCAATGTCAGCAAATAAGACTGTAATTCTGTTTTTCTTTTAGATTCTGCTAATAATTCACAACCATACTGTAATTCATGCCAGACAATTGCTGCGGTTGCATATTGGCCATCATATTGAGCCAAGCGTTGCATCACATTACTGTTTGGTTGCTTTCGAGCTGGTTCTGACAGGATATTGGTATCTAATAAAAAGTTTATTCGTCCCATGAAAACTCACGTCCAGAAGACTCTTTACGTATTGTTTTAAGCTCCTTATCACTTAAAGCAACATCCGATGGTTCATCTAACTGATTACGCCAGTTTAAAATAGCAGAATTCAGGCTTTTAACAGGTGAAATTAATTGCTTATATTGAGTCTCTGAC
Organism: uncultured Methylomarinum sp.; assembly: GCA_964392135.1. Taxonomy (GTDB): domain Bacteria; phylum Pseudomonadota; class Gammaproteobacteria; order Methylococcales; family Methylomonadaceae; genus QPIN01. The sequence goes on along the minus strand of CAYMPX010000244.1, from coordinate 3,796 downwards.
ATCATAACCGCAACGGGTTTACCATAACGGGTTAGATGAATAGGTTCATCAACTTCAAGCTGATGGATCAAGTGGGATAAATTATTTTTGGCTTCGGCAATAGTGCTAGTTTTCATAGTAGCCCCTTTATAGTTATGGCTATCATTATAGCTATATTGTTTTTTATAATAAAGCTATAAATACAAACTTTCTTAAAGTGTTATTGCCCTGATAATAAAGACAACTCAAATTCAGATCGTCTATGTCGTAAAACACCTTCCATTACGGGGTTTTCTGTTAATGCAAAACGTAATGCTTTACGCCAACCTTTGTTTCTTCCATTGATTGCATGTCCTGTGGCAGCATTAGTCATGGTATAAAGCCACCATCTCTCTTCAGGTGCTAAGCCTAACCAATTATGTACAGCTGTAATCGCTAATTCGGGATCTGCATCTTCTAAAGCCCATGCAAGTATGGTTAATTCTTTACCTAATGTTCGGTCAACAGGTATTTGACCTTTTTTTAACCAACGCCCTGTTTTTAACCCTAATCCACGTAAACGACGGTTAAATTCCGCTTTAATATGATCTTCTATTTGTTCCCAAGTATGTCGATGTAAGCGTGCTTTTAGTTGGGCATCTATATCATTAAAAGTAGGTTCGGTTTCTTTCCCTTTTTCTGGTTTAACCCAATGAAAATGCTCTGAGATTAAAACCTCAGCATGCTTTGCTTTTGATACAGGCACGGTAACAATAAAACAGTGTTCTGTTTGTTCATAATCAAAACCAAAACCTAATGGTTGTGCTGATTTCTTAGTTTTAGTTATTTTTTTTGTGCCTGTCGTCATTGAGCTATTTCACCAGGTTGAACTTGTCGTCCAATTTCAGCTAACCAATCTATTAATTGTTGTCCTTTTTCAAATTTAACTTGTTCTACACTTAAGCTAACTTGACTACCTTCCATAACTGCTTGTAATTTTTCTAATATTTTTTTAATTTGTTCACCTGAAAATCTTGCTGTTGCTTCTGCGCTATATGATACTGAAGCTGAATCATCATTGGCAAAGACATCAATAATAATGCCATGGGCAACACCTTCATATTTAATAAGGCGTTCTATAAAGTCAAAAGCTGCTTTTGCAGACATTGTTCCTTGGGCTTGTGTTTTCCACGTCAAAGATTTTAAAGGTTCAATCACTACCTTCTTTTGACGGTATTGTTCCATGTCGATTCTTTCAATACTTGATTGAATCCCTTCTTTTATCGCTATTGCTTGTACAAAACGACACCCTGTTGGTATTTGAAAAGGACTGTCATATATAGCACCTAGACTGGCAGGATCAGACCCGTCAGTGGTATAACGAATTTCTGCTGGGTTGGGTACTGCTTTAAACTCTACCGTCCATTGGTCCCCTTGTTGAATTACTTCATGTTTGAGTTGCATGGTATTTTCCCATACAAAAACTTCACCTTGGTCATGCTCATCACGATCATCAATACAAACAAAGCTGATTCGCATGTCTGAACTAGTAAAGCCTGAATAACCTCCCTGTGCTTCTGCAATATCTAATGAACCATTACTCGGGGTTAATTCAGCAATTTCATACAAGACTTTGTTTCCATTGACAGGTGTAATTTTGAGACTAGCTTCTCCTGTATCAGAGTTTCGACTAAGTACTTGAACATTCACTTTTGTTTCTGGTTTAGGTGGTTCTCGATTAATAATACCTCCATCATCAATCCAAGCCCCCATATCGAGTAACTTGTTTTTTAAAGCCTCTAATGCTTGTGGGTCATGAAAATTCCAATCTGTGTTGGTTGCAGCGGCTCTACGTACTTCATTCCATGGCGATTGTTGCTGACCTTTAAACAACCTTGCTTCCGCTTTTTTTCGAAACGTATCACTACTGACATCTGTAGTAAATTTACCTTTTTGTTCTAATGTATTACGAATTAATTTTTCCCCATCAAATTGGTTATTTTCAAAATTAATACGGTAATCTGTTGCACGTAACGTATTATTACGGCTGGGGTAAACTAATGTAGTGAAGGTTTCTTGTAGAGCACTACGCAGACTTAAAGTGATTTTATCTAATGAATTTTCAGCATCTCTATATTGTTGATCACTACTTGCGATTCGCTCTGAATCAAATTCTGCCAAAATGTCAACAATAGCTTTATATTGACGTATCTGTTCGATTAACCTTTCCATTGTTCTATGACTACCCGTTAAAAACATAACCCTGTTTTTAAAGTCTGCACTGTCAAAAAACTTTCCCCAGTCTTCGCTTAATTTGCTCTTAGGTTGAGGGTTTACAGCGGGTGGGGTAACAATTAGCGTCACCTTATCCATTTTTAATTCAACTTCATCCAATGCTGGTAGAACTAGAATATCTTGGTAACAATCTCGGCTATGAATGGTAAATAACCCCAAAAGATAGGTGCATAATTCTTTTAGGCAACTTTCTTCATTATATGAATTGGCTTGGCTATGAAGTTTTGCTGCGAGGTTTTGAATATTTTTAAAAAATAAACGACCATCTCGACTGCGATGGAGATACCAAGCCTGTGTTGGCAAATAATCAATAATATTCTTTTTAACTGCTGAAATATCACGGTTAGGTGCACAAAGGTAACTCACAATTTCACTATCTCTTAAACCGTGAGTTGCACCAGGTACATCTGCTAATGATGCAACTAATATTAATTTAGCAACATCTTGGGCATCATTGTCTGTATTTAAACGTATATCTAAATCTTCAGAAATAGAATGACCATCTTTAGCTATATCATGAGTAATCGCTTCTGTTAAAGAAGGGTTGATTGCTAGAACTTCTGACTGAATGTTTTCATTATTTAAATTAAAATCATGGGGGTGAACTAATTGAACCTGAGCAGCCCTACACATTCCTTTGTTATTTTCGGTATACATGTCAGCAACGATTGTCCGCATTAACCTAATTAATCCTCTGGTTTGTTGAAAGCCAGGGTTCTCTTTAAAACGTGCATAAAGATCACGAATAGAAAAATGAAATGGGTAAGACTCAACTAATTGTGAAGCAAATGATTCTGGTGAAGCGTTAGTAATATCCATTTGCTTCGCTTTACGAACAGCACCAGCATAATCTTGTGCTACTTGGTCAATAACTTCTTGGTCGGGTAACTTCTCAAAAAGCCTTGTTCGTAAAATATGGTATAGCTCATCGCCCTGTGGATTAACAGGTTCTAGTCTTAAGGCTGAACGATTTGCTTCATTGGCTAAATTATCTAAGGCATTATTTATTTCGCTAGAGCCATCTTCATAAGTTGCCCTTAAATCTGAAACAACAACGCATACATTGGACAATTCAGGTCGATCTACTGCAACCATTAAATTGGAAATTGCAGTATTTGTTACATGAGCAAGTGTTGTTTCACCAATTTCTTTTGCTCGAGCATTGGCAAAATAAGGCGGTAACTCATCTAAAAATATTATTGTGGGTTCGCCTTTTAATAAATTAATCCACGCAGTAGTACCAGGTGCGCTAAGCGGGGTATAAAGATCCTTAAATAATTCTTTTTTATTAAGTTGTTCAGCTAGTTCGCCCCAAACACCAAATGCAGCATCGGACTCTCGACCATTAAACCCAATAACACGAACATTTCCTATCCTTGACCCTATTCCATCTTCACCTAATATTTTTGACCTTAATACGGGAGTTTTAGCTAATAAACCCAGTGCTATCATGCTATGGGTTTTACCGCCCCCCATTGCCTGACTTAAAAGAAATGTACTCGCTTGATTACTTCTGCCTTCTAGTCGCTCAAAAACCTTATCA